>JBKPCF010000087.1:0-10620 GCA_046727235.1 Candidatus Dormiibacterota bacterium | reverse complement strand
TGCAGAGGCGGAGGAGCTGGCGCGGCTGCCCGCGGACCAGGACGCGATCCTCGGCGGTGCGGAGCGCGCGGCCGCCCTGGTGCGAGTCTTGAAGGTCGCCGGCGTGGTGGATGACGAGCTCGAGTCGATGCTCGGCATCGCCGCGCGTGGCTTTCGGGCTGCAGTCGAACCGGCGACCGAGGGGATCTACCGGGCGCGAGTGAACGCCCTGGACGCCCGCCTAGCCTGACGCGGCCGATGTGTCCAGGGTCACGGTGCACGCTCCACCGTTGACCTCGACCCGGTATGCGCTCGGCGCCGAGCTGAATCCGTCCGACTCGTACTTCAGTTCGCCGATCGCGCGCTGGTCCCTGCCGTCGGCCTTCAGCGTCACCGCCCCACCCGAAACGCTGACCGACGCGGCGGTCCCTTTCGGCCGGTGGACGTTGACAGTGAGCGCGCCGCCGTTGACCTCCACGGGTACGACGCCAGACGGCGGTCCGAGCGTGATATCGTCGCGGCTGGCGCCGGTGTTGATGGTCACCCCGGTGACGTGCACCTGCGCCAGGTTGAGTGTGGTCGTCGACGCGCCGGTGTTCAGCGCGATCGACCATGGGACGCCTAGATTCAGCTCGAGCTTCAGCACGAACCGGCGGTTTTCGATCCATGGGAAGCTGGTGCCCTTCTGGCTGATCGACAGCCTGCCGGTCGAGCGGTCGAGGTGCACATCGGGCTTTGGTCCCGAATAGTCGATGTGGGCGCGATACAGGTTGCTGCCAAGGTCACCGCTCCCCTGCACCGCGATCGTCGCCGCGCCCGCGCTGATGTCGGCGCCGGCCTCGCTGATGCCCCCCACCTCAGCCGACGCAGTCATCGACTGCGTAGCGACCGGGTTCGGTGCGATGGCCACGTACCCGGCGGCGCCGACGACTGCGAGCACGATGATCAGCGCGGCGGCGACGTCGCCGGTCGTCCCGTGCACCGAACGGCGGACGATGAGCTCGAGCCCGACCACGATCAGGATCAGCGGCCAGAGGTCGGTGACAAGGATCAGGCGGTCGAGCGAGATCTGGCCGGTGTTGACGAGCAGGGCGACGACGCCGACAAGGATCAGGACCGCGGGCCAGAAAAAGCTCCGGTAGCGGTACGTGTTGCGCACCTACGTCTGGCGCTCGCTGACCGTGATGTTGAGCGCGCCGCCCGAGACCGTCAGCTCGTAGCGGTCTGTGGCGGAGTCGAATCCGCTCGACCGCCACTCCCGGCTGCCGACTCCGTCCTGGTTCGACCCGTCCGCCCGGACGCTCAACCCGCCGCCGGAGGCCTGGATCTTGATGGCCGCGCCGGCCGGCCGCGCCACGTCCACGCTCAGCGCGCCGCCTTCCACGCGCAGGGGGACGACGCCTTTCGGCGCTCCGAGCTGGAGCCTGACCTGGCTTGCCCCGGTCCGGCATTCGAAGCCGCTGAGCGCGCCCGCGGACATGTCGAAGTCACCGCGGATTGCGCCGGTGCTGCAGCTGATCTCCCATGGAATCGCATCCGTGAGCTGGGCGTCGATGCGCAAGCGCCTGGCGCCCATGAACCAGTCAAACCGCTGGCTGATGCGGAGCGTGCCGCCGGCACGGTCGAGCTTGATCTCGGGCGGCGCGCCTGAATGTTCGACGTGCGCCCGATACAGCTGGTCCCCCAAGGCCGCCGCCCGCACCTCGACCCGACCTCCGCCCGCCGCCAGCTCCAGCTTCGCCCGTGCCAGGCCATCCCTCGGTTCGGCGCTGTCGACCACCGCGGACGCGCCGGCGGGTCCGATGCGGACCACGATCAGCCACACTCCCAGCGCGATCAGGAAGATCGGCCACACGTAGTCCCAGTTGATGTTGCTCAGCACACCTGCGTTGGCGAGCAGGAACAGCACTCCAAGAATCACGAGTACCCCGCCCCAGAAGACGCCGGGGTTGCGGTTCCACCACATCGTCAGGTCCGCGCGCGGCGGACGATCAGCCAGAGCCCGATCGCGATCAGCACCAGCGGCCCGAAGATGTCGTCGCGGATCCAGCCGAGGTTGTGGAGGAGGAAGTACACGCCGGCGACGATCAGCACGATCGGCCAGAAAAGCTGGTGCCTCCAGAACTGGTTCACTGGGGCCAGTCTAGTTGGGTCCGGTTAGACCGGGGCGACGAGCTCGAAGAGTCCCGGGCGTTCCTTGCGCGCGGCCTCGATAAGGTCCTGGCCGGCGACCGTGGCCTGAACCGCCGGCGCGGACATCAGGTACGCGCGCGTCACGCGCCGCAGGTCGTCCGCGGTCACCTGCAGCAGTCGCTGCTTGAAGCGCTCGCGGGATTCGAGCGTGAAGCCGGTCGCGCGGTTGGTCGCCTCGCGGCGTCCCTTGATGTCGGGCGACTCGAGCGGATCCACGTCGCCGCACGCGCCGAGGATCGCCTCCTTGAGCGCCTCCGCCTCGATCTCGCCTTCGGACACCCACGCCGTCGCCTGCTCGAAGACGCCATAGGTGCGGACGATGTTCGGGTCGCGGTAAGAGCCGAAGTAAAAGGTTCCGCTCGCCACGCCGGCCTGCGCGAAGCCGCCGTACGCTCCGCCCTTCTCGCGCAGCTCGCGGTGGAGGAACGTGTCGCGGACGTAGTTCGCGAGCACCAGCAGCGCGGCGGCGTCGGGGTGGGTGTACCGCACGGTCTTGAAGAGGCGGACATTGAAAGCGACCGGCACCGGCGCGATCCGCGCCTCCGGTTCGGGTTCGAGGGGCGGCGACTCCTCCGCCGGTGCGCCATCGCCGTCGGATGGGAGGGCCGCCACCAGGCCCAGGAGCAGATCCTCGAGCGGCTGGATCATGCCCTCTTCGCACGTGACCACGATCCTGAGCTCCGATCCGTTGAAGAGGCGCCGGCGAACCTCATCGAGACGGTGGATCAGCTCGCCGAGGTCCTTCTCGTCCAGCTTCGCCAGCCGGCGCATCGTGTGGAGCATCCCGATCCCTTGCAGGCGGTCGTTCACCGCGCCTTCGGAGCTGATCTTGGAGTGGGCTCTCAGCAATGCGAACTGAAAACCGAGACCGGCGAGCGAGCTCTCGAGCCGCGTGGTGATCTCCGCGATGATCTCCTTGAGGCGCCTGGGTTCGACCTCGAGGCGGGCCACGAGGTCGGTGAGGAGCTCGATGAAGGGCTGGGCGTTGCGGTCGAGCACCCGGCCGGACACCACGAACGACTGGATGTAGTCGTCGCGCAAGGCGAGTGACTGGACCTGAGCGGCCGCCCCGATTCCGCCTGTCGTCGATGCAATCCGGGCGGCGATCTGCACGTAGTCCTGGCCCGCCGCTCCGCTGTGCGTGAGGACGCGGGCGAAGAGCGGCAGCAGGTCCTTCTGTTCGTTCGTCAACCGGGAGAAGTCACACCGCAGGTCGAGATAGGTGATGCCGTTCGTCGGCTGCGGGTAGAGTTCGACGGTCGCCCTCTGCAAGGTTTCATCGCGGCTGGGGACCAGCTCGAATTTCATCGGGATCTCGCTCAACTGGAGCGTCGGGAGCGATGAGAGGTCCTGCTTGCCTTCCTGGTCTGCCTTCAAGCGGAGCGCGTCGGCGACGATCCGCGCGCGATCGGCGTCAGTCAGCTGAGACTCGATGACCGCCAGCCGGTCGAGCTCTCCGCGCTGCTGGCGCT
Organism: Candidatus Dormiibacterota bacterium; assembly: GCA_046727235.1. Lineage (GTDB taxonomy): Bacteria > Chloroflexota > Dormibacteria > Dormibacterales > Dormibacteraceae > 40CM-4-65-16. Next base: position 6,976 of record JBKPCF010000087.1, on the reverse strand, counting down.
GCTCGAGCTCGCCGTCAGGGACCACGGTGATGAGGGCCCGGTGAGGGTTGTCGAGCAGCTCGGCTCGAATGAGGTTCTCGAAGAACCGGCCCTCGGTGCGGGATCTCTCGAGACGCTCGAGGTCGGCGTCGAAATCGAGCGCGCTGAGCGGGTCGCCGCCATACAGGTACGCGGGCATGGACGCGAACAGCAGCCGCAACGCGTAGGGGAAACCGGCGTTGGAGCGCTCGCGCCTCTCGAACTCGAGATGGTGGATGGCGGCGTCGACCTGGGAGGCGTCGACTCCTCCGTCGGCCACGCGCTCGAGGGTTTCGAGGACGACCTGCTGCACCTTCTCCGCGACTTCGGCGTCGATTCCTTTTAGGCCTGCGCCGAAGACCGACTGTTTGTAGTCGTCGTGGAGCCCGGTCCCGTCCGCCAGCGCGCTGCCCAGGCCTGAGTCGATGAGCGCTTTGCGCAGAGGCGAGCCCGCGTTGGACAGCAGGACCTCGGCCAGCACCTTCATGGCGAGCGCACGGAACGAATCCGCGCTGGGAACGGTGACCCATGCCGTGAGTGCCTGCGCCCTGCGCGTGTTGTCTTCGCCGGCGGCGGCCGGATACGCCTCGACGCGCGTCGCCGGCGCCTTGAATCGCTTCACGTCCGGGATCGACGAGTCGATCTCGAGGCGCTGGAACCGAGCCAGGGCGTTCCGCTCGATCATCTCCAGCGTGGCGTCCAGCGGCAGGTTGCCGTAGCTGTAAAAGCGCGCGTTGCTCGGGTGGTAGTAGCGCGCGTGGAACCGCCGCAGCTGGTCCCACGTAAGGTCGGGTATGTGCTGCGGATCCCCGCCCGACACGTACGAGTAGGGCTGGCCGGGGAAAAGGGTCTGGCCGATCGCGCGGTCAACCGCGGATCCGGGCGTGGCGAGCGCGCCTTTCATCTCGTTGAAGACCACGCCCTTGTAGCGAAGTCCGCTCTTCGCGTCTTCGGGATTCTCGAACTCGAAACGGATGCCCTCTTGCTTGAACGAGTCCTCGGCGAGGCGGGGGAAGAACGTTGCGTCGAGGTACACGCTGAGCAGGTTTGTGAAGTCGTTCGGGTTTCGCGTGCTGAACAGGTACATCGTCCATTCGGAACCGGTAAGCGCATTCATGAAAGTGGCAAGCGAGCGGCGGGTCATGCTGAAGAACGGGTCGCGGACCGGAAATCGCTGCGATCCCGCCAGCACGACGTGCTCGAGGATGTGGGCCACGCCAGTCGAGTCGTTGGGCGGCGTTGGAAAGAAGACTGCAAACCCGTTGTTGTCGTCCGGGCACTGGATGTGGATGTGGCGTGCGCCGGTGCGCTGGTGCTCGAGCTCCAGGTACTCGCCTTCGAGCCGGTCGAGCGGTTCGCGACGGGTGATCGTGTAGCCGCCGATGGTGCTCGTCGCTGCTGTGGCCATGCGAATCGTTGAGTCTAGGATGTGGAAGATGTTGACCGCCGCCGAGCTCGAGTTTTTGCGCTCGCAGAGGATTGGTCGATTCGCGACCGTGGGCCCAACGGGCTGGCCGCTCGTCGTGCCGGTCATGTACACGATGAACGACGACGGGTCGCTCGACTTCGACGTCGACGGAGTGAAGCTGCGCAACCTCACCGCCGAGCCGCGCGCGGCGATGGTCGTCGACGCGATGGGGCCGAGGCGAGGCGTGGCCATGCAGGGGCGGGTGGAGCTGATCGCGCCGGAGCGGGCACGGCTGAAGCCGGTGCGGAAGTTCGCCTGGGGACTTTGATCCGGCGCGCGACTTCGTGCCTGGTCCTTTGCCTTGTGGCTGCGGCGTGCAGCTCGGGAGCGGGTGGTTCGGTTTCGTCAGGTGCGCGCGTCACGCCGACGCCCCTGCCTCCGATATCGGCGGAGTGGACCCAGTACCACCGCGACGCAGGCCGCTCCGGAGTTGGATCGTCAGAGCCTGCGCTGAGCAGCCCAAAGACGGCATGGGCGGTGGCGGTGGACGGCCAGGTCTACGCGTCGCCGCTCATCGTCGACGGGCACGTCATCGTCGCGACCGAAAACAACTCGGTCTACTCGCTCGACATCTTCACCGGCTCGCTGATCTGGTCCAAGCATCTCGGGGACCCGGTCGATGCGAGCTCGCTGCCGTGCGGAAACATCCGGCCGGTGAGCGGGATGACCGGCACGCCTGCAGTCGATCCCGCGACCGGAAGGCTCTACGTGGTTGCGTACCTCCGCACGCACCATCACGTGCTGTACGCGCTGAGCCTGGCGGATGGGTCGACGCTGTTCCAGCAGGACATCGACCCGCCGGGTTCGAATCCTTCGGTGCAGCAGCTGCGGGGCGCGCTCGCCATCGGCTCGGGACGCGTCTACATCCCGTTCGGTGGTCTGTTCGGTGACTGCGGACAGTACCGCGGGCACGTGGTCGGGGTGCCGCTGGGAGGCGGACCGGCGCAGACGTACACGGTCCCGAACTCGCGCGGTGCGAGCATCTGGGCGCCCCAGGGCCCGACCATCGCGAGCGACGGAAGCGTCTACGTGGTGACCGGAAACGGGTTCGACTCCACGTTTCGTTACGGCAACGCCGTGATCCAGCTCTCAGCCGACCTGCAGTCCGTGAGGTCGTACTTCGCGCCTTCGAACTGGCCGACGCTCAACGCGAACGACACGGACCTCGGGTCGACGGGGGTGGCCGTGCTGCCATCGCTCGGGCGCGCCATGGTGATTGGAAAAGAGGGTGTCGCGTACCTGCTCGCGGCCGGCAGCCTGGGCGGGATCGGCGGCCAGGTGGCGAGCCGCCATGTCTGCTCGGGCGCCTGGGGCGGGACGGCGTGGATCGAGTCGACGGTCTTCGTGCCGTGCATCGACGGTCTCTACGCGCTGTCGGTCACTGCGTCTTCCATCGGGGTCGCGTGGCGGGCGAGCCCGTCGCTGGCGTCACCGATCATCTCGGCGGGCGCGGTGTGGGCGATCGAGCCTTCGTCTGCGACGCTCTTCGCCCTCGATCCGGCGAACGGGCATGTTCTCTATTCGCTTGGTCTCGGCGCCGCGCAGCACTTCAGCACGCCCGCGGCCACCGATGGATTCGTGGTTGCGCCCGCGGGCACGAGGGTGGTGGCTGTTTCGGTCGTCAGCTCTTAACAGGCTGGGTTGCCCGGGGCGCTTTCCGCCCCTAACGTGTCGTGTCAGGCTCGGCAGGCTGGGGGAGGGCGCCGGCGGGAGAGGGAGGGCCCGCGGTGGGGCCTGCTTTTTTCTAGCCCTGGACCTCACGCAAGAGGTTGGCCATCTCGATCGCCGCTTCCGCCGCCTCGGCGCCCTTGTTGTTCTTTGGGCCCGACCGCGCCAGGGCCTGGTCGCGATCGTCGGTCGTCAGCACACCGAACGCGATGGGCACGCCGGTGTCGAGCATGACCTGCATGATCCCCGAGGCGGCCTGCATCGCCACCACCTCGAAGTGGAAGGTTTCACCGCGAATCACTGCGCCAAGGCAGACGATCGCGTCGTGTCCTCCCTTCTCCGCCAGGGCAAGCGCCGTCACCGGGAGCTCCAGCGAACCCGGCACCCAGAAGACGTCTGGCTCGGCGACCCCGTGCTCCTGAAGAGCTTCTTGCGCGCCCCGCAGCAGGCGCTTCGTCACGTCCTCGTTGAATCGAGCCACGACGACGGCGATGTTCAGGTCGGCTCCATCGAGGTCCGGGGTTGCGCCCTTTTCTCCCACTCCTTGATTAGAGCAGGTGGCCGAGCTTGTCTTTCTTCGTCTTCAGGTAGCGCTCGTTGCGCGGATTGGAAGGAGTGCGGATCGGCACTCGCTCGATCACCTCGAGCCCGAAGCCCTCGAGCCCGTAGATCTTCTTCGGGTTGTTTGTCAGCAGCCGGATCTTCCTCACTCCGAGGTCGTAGAGAATCTGGCTGCCGATCCCGTAATCGCGCTTGTCCGCCGGGTGCCCAAGTGCCTCGTTCGCCTCGACGGTGTCCATCCCTCTGTCCTGCAGGTTGTAGGCGTGGAGCTTGTCGAGCAGCCCGATGCCGCGGCCTTCCTGGTGGCGGATGTAAAGGATCACGCCCGACCCCTCTTCGGCGATCATCTCCATCGCCGCATGTAGCTGCGCGCCGCAGTCGCAGCGGAGGCTGCCGAAGATGTCGCCCGTGAGGCACTCGGAGTGGGCCCTCAGAAGCACTGGTCTGGCCGGATCGATCTCACCCAGCGCAAGCGCCAGGTGGTTCTCATGCCGGAGCACGTCCTCGTAGGCGTAGAGCTTCCAATCGCGCTCCGGACTGCCGATCGGGATCACTGCCTCGACTCGGCGCGCGACCAGCTTTTCGTTGCGCCGCCGATAAGAGATCAGCTGCTCGACGGTGATCACCTTGATCCCGTGCTCGTCCGCAAAACCCTCGATGTCCGGGAGCCGCGCCATGGTCCCGTCAGGCTTCATGAGCTCGGTGATGACGCCCGCAGGGTAGAGGCCGGCTAGCGTCGCCAGGTCGACGGCCGCTTCGGTCTGCCCCGCTCTCGTGAGCACGCCACCCTCAGCGGCCCGCAGCGGAAACGTGTGTCCGGGCATCGCGAAGTCCGAAGGCTTCGCTTCCGGGTCGACGACCTTTCGGATCGTGGCCGCCCGATCGTGGGCCGAAGCGCCGGTGGTCGTGACATCACGCGCATCGATGCTCACGCTGAATGCGGTACCGAGCCGGCTGGTGTTCCGCTCGACCATCGGCGCGATGCCGAGCTCGTCCAGCCGCCTCGCCTTGACCGGGAGGCATACCAGGCCGGAGCCATGGTGGGTCATGAAGCTGATGTGGTCAGGAGTTACCAGCTGGGCGGCGACGACCAGGTCGCCCTCGTTCTCACGGTCTTCGTCGTCCACGACGATGACGAACTTTCCGCGCTTGAAGTCCTCGACGGCTTCCGGGATCGTGGCGAGCCCCATGCCCGACGAAGTCTACCGGCGCAGGTTAAGGAGGCTCGACCGGGAGACCGTCGGCGTATCTTCGGCGCCCATGCAGCCCATCTCCGGGCTCAGCTCCTGCGCTGCTCGCTCACGAATATCCAATCGCTCGCTCCGCTGCTCGTCGCTTCGCCCGGATCTGGGCCGCCTGGATCGCCGAATCTATCGCCGCCGCCGCCCGGCCAAGCCTCTGGCCACGTAGCGTGCGATCACGTCGGCCTCGAGGTTGACCCTGCTGCCTCGTTTGTACGCGCCCGCGATCGTCGCCACGAGTGTGTGTGGGATCAACGCGACGGTGAAGGAGCTCCGGTCCAGCCCTGCCACGGTCAGGCTCACCCCGTCGACCGCAATCGATCCCTTCTCGGCGACAAACCTCGAGATCGAGGCGGGGAGCTCGATGGTCAGCTCGCGGCCGGCCGCAGCCTTGTTCACCGACGAGACGGTGGCGGTGGCGTCGATGTGCCCCTGCACGAGGTGGCCGTCGAGGGTTGAGGTCGCGTTCAGGGGCAGCTCGAGATTGACCTCGCTGCCGGGTTTCAGGGCTCCGAGGTTGGTCCGGCGCAGAGTCTCGGGCACGACGTCCGCATAGAAGACGGGCCCTGTCTTCTTGACGACGGTCAGGCAGCAGCCGTTGACCGCGACGCTGCCGCCTCGCTTGAGTTGCTTTGTGATCGCCGCGTGGTCGATGGCCAGGCGCCCGCCGCCTGCCTCGACCACCTTCGCGACGGCGCTAACGATCCCGGTGAACATCGACGTATGCGGTCAGGAGAATGTCGTCGCCGAGGCGGGTGACGTCGAGGTCGGTCAAGCCGATCGCCGCGTCGAGCTTGTCGACTCCTCTTCCACCCAGCGGTCCCGGCGCGTCCCTGCCTCCGATGAGCTTCGGCGCGACGTAGGCGTAGAGCTTGTCCACGAGACCATCTTCGAACAAGGCTGCGTGCACCTCGGCGCCTCCTTCGACCAGCACGCTCAGGAGGTTTCGCCTGCCGAGCTCGTCGAGTAGGTCCGGCAGCGAGACACGCCCTTCCTCCGTCGACGGAAGCTTGACGACCTCGGCCAGGCCGACCCGGCCATTTTTGGTCGATGCGATCAGCGTGTTGGGTCCGACAACGCGCGCCGACTGGCGAATCCGGAGCTGGGAGTCGAGCACGATGCGCACGGGTTGTCGCACGTTGTCGCCGTCGAGCCTCGCGGTCAACTCAGGGTCGTCGGCCATCACGGTGTTGATGCCGACCAGGATCGCGTCGTGCTGATGGCGCAGGCGATGGGCGTGGAGCCGGGATTCTTCGCCGCTGATCCAACGAGCGTCGCCCGACTTCGTCGCGATCTTGCCGTCGAGGCTCATCGCGAACTTGGTGGCGACGAAGGGTCGGCCGGTGAGCCTGTGCTTGACGTAGAACTCGTTCAGCCGGCGGGCGCGACCCTCGTGAGCTCCGACAGCCGTCTGGACGCGTGCGCTTTCGAGCGCCCTCACGCCGGCGCCGCGCACGCGATCATCCGGGTCGGTCATCGAGATGACGGCGCGCCGCACACCGGCCTCGATCACCGCATCGGCGCAGCTGGGAGTTCGGTGAGCGTGGGTGCAGGGCTCCAGGTTGACGTAGAGGGTGCCACCCCGCGCGCGGTCGGCGGCCTGCCGCAGCGCGATCTCTTCCGCATGCGGCTCGCCTTTCGCCGCGTGGTAACCCTCCCCGACGACCTGGCCCTGGTGATCGACCACCACGGCGCCCACCATCGGGTTGGGGCTGGTGCGGTAATCGGCCTTTTGCGCCAGCTCGAGGGCGCGCGCCGACCAGTGGAGATCGACGCTTCGATCGGCACTCATCCAAACAACCGAATTAGGTCTTCGAGTTTCTCCAACATGCCTTCTGCGCTGGATCCATTTTCTGTTGACTGACTCACCTCAGTGATCTGAAGAGTGAGTTATAGGTGAACAAGCCCTCGGGCTATTAGTACCGGTCAGCTCAAAGGATTGCTCCTCTTACACCTCCGGCCTATCAACCTGGTTGTCTACCAGGGCCCTTACCCGGTTAACCCGGTGGGAGACCTTATC
>JBKPCF010000086.1:0-6489 GCA_046727235.1 Candidatus Dormiibacterota bacterium | reverse complement strand
AGCGCCGAAGCCGATCGCGCGGCGGCCGATGCGCTGCTCGACGACCTTCTCCAGGCCGTCGAACGCGCCGCCGCAGATGAACAGGATGTTGGTCGTGTTGATCTGGATGAAATCCTGGTGCGGGTGCTTGCGCCCGCCCTGCGGTGGAACGTTGGCGACCGTGCCCTCAAGGATCTTCAGCAGCGCCTGCTGCACGCCCTCACCGCTGACGTCGCGTGTGATCGACGGGTTGTCCGACTTGCGTGCGATCTTGTCGATCTCGTCGATGTAGATGATTCCGCGCTCGGCGCGGCTGATGTCGAAGTCCGCGGCCTGGATGAGCCGGAGCAGGATGTTCTCCACGTCCTCGCCGACGTAACCCGCCTCGGTGAGGCTCGTCGCGTCCGCGATCGCAAACGGAACGTCGAGGATCTTCGCCAGCGTCTGCGCGAGGTACGTCTTGCCGCAGCCGGTGGGACCGACGAGCAGCACGTTCGACTTCGTCAGCTCCACGTCGCCGACTGACTTCGATGCGCTGATGCGCTTGTAGTGGTTGTAAACCTGGACAGAGAGAACTTTCTTTGCGCGCTCCTGGCCGATCACGTACTGGTCGAGTGCGGCGCAGATGGTCTTGGGGTTGGGGATGAATCCGGTCTTCTGCTTCTTGGTGCCCGCCGACCGGTTGTCGTCCTCGAGGACCTCCTGGCAGAGGTCGATGCACTGGTCGCAGATGAACACGCCGGGCCCAGCCACCAGCTTGCGGACCTGGTCCTGGCCCTTGCCGCAAAAGCTGCATCGGGTGTAGCGGCGTCGATCGTCTCGTTCGTTCATTGCTTCCTAGTCCACGACTCTACGGGGAGGCCGGCGCCGGGGGATTATGGCCCCACAGGATCTCATTGGCAAGGCTTATGCACTCGCTGCATATGAACACCCCTGGCCCCGCCACCAGGCGGATGCCTCTCTCGCCTTGTTCCTTACCGCAGAACGAGCACTTGGGACGATGTCTTGTCGTCTCGTCGCGCTTGGTCCTGCGTCGGAAGATCATCCCGCCGCGACCTTTTCCTTGACCTTTTCTTCGTCTTTGGCCTTTTCCCTTTCGCCTGGCTTCGTGGGGGTCAGGATGATGTCGTCGATCAGGCCGTACTCCTTCGCGGCTTCGGCTGTGAGGAAGTAGTCACGCTCGGTGTCTTGCGTGACCTTCTCGATCTTCTGCCCGGTGTGCCTCGCGAGGATCTGGTTCAGCTGCTCGCGCGTGCGCAGGATCTCCTTGGCGTGGATCTGGATGTCGGTCGCCTGGCCCTGCATGCCGCCCCACGGCTGGTGGATGAGGATGTTGGCGTGGGGCAGCGCATAGCGCTGTCCGTGCGCACCGCCGGCGAGGAGCACGGCGGCCATCGAGTAAGCCATGCCGATGCAGATCGTGGAGACCGGCGGCCGGATGTACTGCATCGTGTCGTAGATGGCAAGACCGGCGGTCACCTGCCCGCCAGGGCTGTTGATGTAGAGGGCAATCTCCTTTTCGGGGTCTTCCGACTGGAGAAAAAGAAGCTGCGCGACGACGAGGTTTGCCACCTGGTCGTCGATCGGTGTGCCGATGAAGACGATTCGCTCTTTGAGAAGGCGGGAGTAGATGTCGAAGGCTCGCTCGCCGCGGCCGGTGTTCTCCACCACCATCGGGACGAGGTAGTTGGATGGCTCGTGGATCTGCTTCATGTTGGGCACAACGTCATTCTAGACACGGGTCGCCCAGGTTCAGTCAAATGCCGGCGGTTATCCAGCGATATCCAGGAGGCGGTCCAGGACCCGCCGCCGCCTCAGCCGGGACGCGAAGTAGCGCCTTGCCGCAGCGCTTTTCTTGAGCTCGCTCAGCTGTCCTTTGAGCTCGTCGTCGCTGCCCGCCTGCTCTTCGAGGAACTTCACGACCTCCTCGTCCGAGGGCTCCAGGCCTTCGCGCCTGGCGAACTCGCCCAGCACGAGGTCGACCCTCAGCCGGGCCTCCGCGTCCGGGCGCTGGCCGGCCATCCACTCGTCGACCGACCTGCCGAGGTACTGCAGGTAGCGGTCGAGCTTCAGGCCCTGCCGGCTGAGGCTCCGCTCGAGCGATTCCAGCTCGCTGGTCAGCTCGCGCTCGACCAGGGCTTCCGGCACCTCGACGGTTGATGCGTCGACCAGCGCCTTGACCACCGCCTGCTCGCGGTCGATCTTCTCGATCGCCTTCGCCGACTCCTCCAGCTCCTGGCGTACCGATTCCCGGTAGCCGTCGACGGTCTCCTGTTTGCCATTGGTCATGCTCTTGACGAGGGCATCGTCGAGCGGAGGCAGGACCTTCTCCTTGACCCCGCGCACGGTCACGCGAATGATCGCGTCCTTGTCCGCCAGCTCGGGATTGCTGTAGCTGTCGGGAAAATGCACCTTAGCCTCCCGCGTCTCGCCGGTGAAGGTGCCAGGCAGCACCGCGACGAGCTCGGGGAGCAGCACCCCCTCTTTCACCTCGGCCTCGGTTGATTTCCGGCTCTCGGACTCGACGGGCTTGCCCTCGACCTCGACCTCGATGTCGATCACCGCGACATCGCCGGTGCGCACCTCGCGTTCGACCGGCGTGATCTCCGCCATCGGTTCGCGCAGATCGTCGAGCCTGCGATCGACCAGCTCGTCGGTGACCTCGTGCGTATGGTCAGGCGGCTCAATCGTGAGCCCGGTCGCGTCGGCGAGTGTGACCTCGGGCATGACGCTGATCGTTGCCTTGAGCCGCGCAGGCTTTCCGCGCTCCAGCTCGAGCACCTCGACGTCCGGGTTGTCGATGGGATCGATCGACTTCTCGGTCAGCGCCTGCTGCACGACCTCCGGCACCATGGTCTCGACGACCTCTTCGCGCAGAGCGGCAGGCCCCAGGCGCGCCTCGACCAGCGCGCGCGGCGCGCGCCCCGGCCGGAAGCCTTCGATGCGCGCGCGCGATGCGAGCCGGTTCAGGACGCGGTCGTAGGTCGCGTTGACCCTCTCGGCAGGGACCTCGATCGTCATGCCGACCTGGCTTTTGGGCAGGCGCTCGGTGACGACTGAGAGGTCCGCGGCCATCGCCGCGATTCTACGTTCGGGCGGTCTGCCGGCTAGTGCGGGGTCGGGCCTACGCTTGGGGTCGGGAGCGCCAGCACGGGTCCGGTGCCCGGGTCCGGCGGCACGACATAATTCGGCGCGCTGGGCGTCGGGCTGGGCGGGTTGTCGCCCGGCAGCTTGTCGATCCTGGTGGTGTCGGCGAGGTACCAGCTGTTGCCCGGTCCGCTCACGACTCCCGGCGGCGGCGTGAACCAGCGGTCTCCCGCCACGTTGGCCAGCGCGCGGGACACGAACTCGTGCACGCCCGGCGAGGCGACGAAGACGCCGTCCGAGCCGTTGATCATCGTGAAGCGGTTGTCCTTGATGTCGCCAACCCACAGCCCAACCGCCAGGTCGGGCGTGAACGCGACCGTCACCGCGTCCTTGAAGTTGTCGGTGGTCCCGGTTTTGGCGGCCACGATACGGTCGCTCCAGTGCAGCGCGCTGTTGCAGCCGAAGATCATGCAGCGGTTCTGGTCGTCGGCCATGATCTGCGCCATGATGAACGCGACCCCCGGGTCGACCGCCTGGCGCGCGCGCTGGTCGGGGTGGGTCTTGTACAGGACCTGCCCGTGCGAATCGGTCACCTGCAGGATGGCTTCGGGCGAGTGGTACACGCCCATCGCGGCGTAGGTCGCGATTCCGTTGACGTGCTCGAGCAAGGTGATCGGGTAGCCGCCAAGGGTCAGCGACGGTCCGTACTCGTCTGACGGCGCGTTCGCGTCGTAGCCCCCGAACGATCCGTCCGGGTTCGCGATCACGTAGCGCGGGCGGACGTTGATGTTCCGCATCCAGGAAAGGACAGAAGGGACTCCGATCGACAGCTCGACTTTGACGGCAGCGATGTTCAGTGAGTTGCCCATCGCCTTCTTGAGCGGCTGTATCCCGTGCGACCGGCCGTCGTAGTTGTAGATCTTGGTCGTGCTGTAAGCGTCCTTGTAGACAAGAGGACTCGGCCCGTCGTAAACCGGTGTGTCTACAGTGGCCGCGCGTGCGTTGATGACCGCCCCGTACGTGTACGGCTTCATCGACGAGCCCATGTTGCGCGGGATGGTCGTGTAGTTGATCTGGCCCGCGTCTGCGTTGTAGTTCGGCGATCCGAGCATGGCGATGATGTCGCCCGTGTGCGGGTCGACCGCAACCAGCCCCGAGGAGAGCTGGCCGCGCGGGTCGCAGCCGTAGTTGCTGTTGCGGGAGTTGCACGCGATCCGCGCCATGTTGGACTCGACCACCGACTGGCCGATCAGCTCCATGTTCCAGTCGAGCGTCGTCTTCACGTTGAGCTGCTGGACCCCTGGCTGGAACCCGAGCTGCCGCAGCTCGGCCAGCACGTAGTCGATGAAATGGGGCGCCAGGAAGCTGTTCACCGGCGAGTAGACCTTCAGCTGTTCGGCCAGGGCCTTGTCCATGTCCTCTTGCGAGATGAAGTTCGAGCGGACCATTGCCCGCAGGACCTCGGCCTGGCGCAGCTTGGCGGAATCGGGGTGCAGCACCGGGTTCCACTCGGTGGGTGCCTGGGGCAGCCCGGCCAGCATCGCGGCCTGAGCGAGGTCGAGCTTCGAGGCGGGGATCCGGAAGTAGCTCTCGGATGCGGCCTCGATGCCGTACGACTGCGAGCCGTAGAAGCTCTTGTTCAGGTAGAGCTCCATGATCTGGTCCTTGCTGTACGTCTGGCTCAGCTCGTAGGCGAGCGCGAGCTCCTTGATCTTTCGGCTGACCGTCTGCTCCGGCGTCAGGAATTGCTGCTTCGCAAGCTGCTGCGTGATCGTGCTGCCACCACCGACAATTTGGCCCGCGCGAATGTTGTCGAACGCGGCGCGGATGATGCCGGCCAGGTCGATGCCGGGGTTGGTGTAGAAGCCTTTGTCCTCGATGGCGACGGTTGCCTGAACGGCGATCGGCGAAACGTCCTTCAGCTTCACAGCCAGGCGATGGTCGCCGTGGTTGCCCACGTCCGCGAGCACTACCTTGCCGGTGTTGTCGGTGATGAGGGTGTCGCCCGCAAAGGCGGCGCTGTCGAGACCCTGGATGGAGGGAAGGCTGTCGAAGAACGACTGCGCGTAAGCGTCGGCCGCGAGGCCGATCACGAGGAGCACAGCCAGCACCGCGCCAAGTCCGCGCAGGATCGCCGTCCGGCGCATCTTCTGCCCGATCGGCGACCACGCGGCGTGGATCCGCGCTCGAGGACTGTGTCCCCCCTTGGTCTTTATCCGCTCAGGAACGTTTCGAGCCATGGAATGGGGGCGCGCAGGGATTCTACGCTCCCGACGTGATCCAACGCCCGCCGGCCGGAGAGAGTTACGGGCGCCGCAGGCGGGAGATCAGGCCGTCCCGGGCGAGTCGCCACTCCTCGGGATCGACGGCGCGGAGGAAGTAGATCGCGACCATGTACACGACGAACCCTGCCGGAGCGGTCAGGAAGATCGAGTAGCGGCGCACCGGATACAGCGCGAGCCCCATCAGGATGCCGGCCAGCACGATTCGCCAGCTCAGCCCGATCACCCGGAGGCGGAGCTCAGGTCTTCCGATCTGCACGAACCACCAGCCGAACGTGCACAGCGCGGCTTCGGTCACCACCGTGGCCACGCTCGCACCGATGTAGCCGAGGAACAGGATGGCGATCAGATTCAGCGCGACCGCGACGACCGTGGCGAGGCCGTCGCCCACGCCTTGAACCCCTGCCTGTTCGTCGCGTTGAGCATCGCCCGATCTGGCGGTCGATCGGGCTCAGCCGCGCCTCCAGCGTCCAGCCGTCGCGCAGGTTGGCGAAGGCGAGCTGCGTATGGGCGTCGTTGAAGGAATCCAGCCGCGACTTTCGCTCGGCGGACGATCAGGTGTCAAGACTCGGTTTGTTAACGACCTCACCCCGAGGCCCGCTCGCCGGGGCGAGCATACACCTCGTCGGCCGGAACCAACCTCTCTTGCCGTGTGCCCGGAAAATGAACTCGAACCCCTGGCCGGCCGGGGCTTCCGAGCTCCCAGCCCGCGGCGTAGAGCCGGGCGGCGTGCGCCAGGTCGCCGGCCTGGGCGATCTTGACCCCGTCGGTGAAGGTGAGGCTCTGGGTTTTCGAGCCGGGGAAACCCAGCCGCACCTGCCCGCCGGTCTTCAGGTTGAAGACGAAGTCGTCGAGCGACCCTGCGTCGCTGCCGGCCACCAGCTCGCCGACGGTGGGGAAGTTCCCTTCTCGCATCGCCGCCTTCAGGTCGGCGCGCGCGGTGCGCTCGGCCAGCCTTCGGCGCCGCCGGAGCTCGGTGAGCAGCACGTCCCGCTCGCCTCGCAGCCCGGCCAGATCTTGCTCCAGCGGGCGCATCCTCTCCCGGATCTCGGACACGCGGCGCTCGAGCTCCGACGCATCGAGCTGCGCCAGGTCGTCTGGCATGGCCGACACCTTACGTCTCGTGCTCCGCCCGCCGGTT
>JBKPCF010000085.1:0-34874 GCA_046727235.1 Candidatus Dormiibacterota bacterium | reverse complement strand
CCGGCACGAAGGGCATCAGCAAGGTCGAGTACACGACCGACGGCGGATCGAGCTGGCAGGTGGCGCCCTTCGACCCGCCGCTCTCACCGTTCACGTGGGTGCTGTGGCGCGCGACGTGGACGCCGGCCCAACGAGGCGCGTACCGGCTGATGGTGCGCGCGACCGATGCGAGTGGAAAGCTGCAGGACCCACGCGGGGCGCCCAGCTATCCGAGTGGCTCGAGCGGATACCACTCGATCCAGGTGAACGTCTCTAGCTAGAGCGCTCCAGGAGTTCCTGCACGATCTCCTTGTCGTGAGTGAGGGAGGCAAAGTGCCCTTCGTCATGCCACACGTGGAGGTCGACCTTCCGCAACTTCGCGATGACGCGCCGCGCGGCTGACAGCGGCGCATTCATGTCGTCGTCGCCGTGCCACCATGCCACGGACGCACTGACGTTGCCGGGGTCAAAATCCCAATCCGCGTGCATCGCCATCGATTCGTCTGTCCATCCCTCGGCCCCCTGACGAAGCGTCTCGGCGATGTTCTCCCGTGACATCCGCTGCCACGCCGGGTTGGACATGATCGCGCGGTCGGGCGGCGGAGCGTCGCTGAGGACGCCCTGCATCCCCTCGTCGCCCAACAGCCGCTCCCGGACCTCGGAGAGGAACTCGAACAGCGCCTGCCAGCCACGTTCGGCCAGCTCATAGCCGCGCGCGTTGACCCCGACCAGCTGCGCAACCTCGTCCGGCTCCAGAGGAGTGCCGCCGACGATGACGCTCACCGCGGAAACGCGGTCGGGGTAGCGCGCCGCGAGGGCCAGGACGTGAGGGCCGCCGCCGCTGGTGCCCATCGCGGGGACTCGATCGAGACCGAATTGGTCGAGGAGCGCGATGTAGTCGTCGGCGATGTCCGCGATGCCGCGGCCGGGTTTTCGCGTCGAGCCGCCGTAGCCGGGACGGTCTCCCATCAGGTAGCGCGCACCCGTCTCACGCAGCGCCGTCTCGTCGGGATTTCGCTGGATCCGCGAGCTGGGCGTGCCCTGGATGCGCAGCAGCGGCGTGCCATCCGGATCGCCCCACCAACGCCACGCCATGTCTCGACCGTCGGGCAGCGTCAGCACGCCGTCCTCGAACGCAACGCCGTCTTCCGTGTGCTGAAGCGCCTTCATTTCATCGCCCAGAACGCCTTGAATCCATCGAGGCCAAGCCGCACGAGACCCTCCTTCCGCAACATCTTGAAGATCTTCGATTGCTTCTCCCACTTCGAGGTTCCGTCGACGCGAAAGAACTCGTCGAGCGCGCGATCGAGCACCTGCAGGTCCCTGGTAAGCAATTGCGGGTTGTGCTCCAGCAGCGGCACTGCCCTGTCGTACTTCTTCATGTCGGCCATGATCCAGGAATGGTCGAGCCGGCCCCTGTACTCGGCCAGCCGGCTCTCTGAGAAGTCGCCGGCTTCCTTGCAATGGACGACAGTCTCGCCCGCGAGCCGGCCCGATTCCATGGCCAGGTTCGAGCCTTCGCGATGGACGGGATTCGACAGCATTGCGGCGTCGCCGCACACCAGATAGCCGGCGCCGTACACCTTCGGAATGCCGCGGTAGCCCCCTTCCGGGATCAGGTGTGCGAGGTATTCGACCGTCTCCGCGCCCCGCAGCAGCGGCTTGACCGCCGGATGCTGCTTGAAGTGCTCCATCAGGTCGTTCGGCGTGCGAAGCGTCTGATTGAACTCGCTGAGCAGCGCGCCGCCGCCGACCGAAAGCGTGTCTCGGTTGGTGTAGATGAACATGAATCCCGACATGCCCATGGTCGAGTCGCCGAAGCACTCCACCGTGCATCCCTCGCCCGACTCACAGTTGAAGCGTTCCTCGATGAGCCCTGGATCGAGCTGCATGATCTCCTTGACCGCCATGGCGACCTCGTTGGCTCGCAGCTTTCGGCGCAGTGGGTTGCCGTTGACAACCGTGTTCTCCAGCAGGCCCGACCCGAGCCCAATCCCTTCGCACACGACGACGACCTCGGCGTAGAGGTCGTCGCCGCGGCCGGTCCCCACTCCGACCACGCGGCCGTTCTTGGTGATCAGCCGGTCGACGACCGTCTCGGGCACGACCATCGCCCCGGATTTCTCAGCCTGCTCCGCGAACCAGGCGTCGAAACGCGCCCGCAGGACCGAGTGCGAGTGAGGTCGCGCGCGGTTGCGCACGTTCTTGTAGTCGATGCCGATCACCGCCTCTGGTGTCATCAGCCAGCGCCGCTCTTCGATGATCGGGCGCTCGAGCGGAGCCTGCTTCCAGTCCTCGCCTACGATCTCTTCGAGGTAGTGGTTGTAAAGGATGCCGCCCATGACGTTCTTCGAGCCTGGCTTCGAGCCGCGCTCGAGAAGCGCCACCTGTAGGCCGGCCTTCGCCATCGTGATCGCTGCAGCCGTGCCCGCCGGCCCCGCACCGACGACGACCGCGTCGAATTTCTCCTCGTCGGCCATTCACACAAATTGAAGCTCATTGGGCTGACGGGCGGCGCCGGGTCGGGCAAGTCGACGGTCGCGTCGATCCTTCGCGACCTCGGCGCCGTGGTTCTCGATGCGGACGTGGCCGCTCACACCGTCTACGAACCAGGGAGCCTCGGATTTGACCTGATCGAGGCCGAATTCGGACCCGACTACCTCCGCGACGGCAAGGTCGACCGCGCGCGCCTCGGCGAGCTCGTCTTCTCCGACGCGGACGCGCGCGCTCGCCTCAACGCGATCGTCCATCCGCTCGTGCGGGAATGGATGGCCGCCCACACCGCGAATGCGTTGATGCGTGGAGCCGCCGTCGTCGTGCAGGACGTGCCCCTGCTCTTCGAGAGCGGGCTCGAGAACCTCTACTCCGACGTTCTGCTCGTCTATGTGCCCGAGGAGACGCAGGTTCGCCGGCTGGTCGAGGGCCGAGGGCTGAGCGAAGACCGCGCACGGGCGATCGTCGCCGCGCAGATGCCCATCGAGGAAAAGCGCGGTCGGGCGCGGCACGTGATCGACAACAGCGGCAGCCGTGACGAAACTCAACGTCAGGTGGAGGCGATCTGGCGCGAGATCGCTAGATGAGGCCGTGGCCTCTCAGGAACTCGATGCGCGCCTGATCAAACCCGATCTCTTTGAGCACTTCCTCGGTGTGCTCGCCAAGTTGGGGGACACGCCCCAGCTTGCCTCGTTCGAATATCCGGCGAGCGGCGATCTGCGGATGCGAGGCCACCTCATCGAGGTCGAGCACCGGCTCGCAGCACGCATCCAGCGTGGCGAGCTTCTCCTGCCACTGATCGCGCGTTCGGGTCCTGAAAATCTTTTCCAGCGATGCCTGGACGCTCAGGTCCTCCGAGTACTGCAGCTCGATCAGGTCAGGTCTCTCGAGCGCCTGACACAGAGAATTCCAGAACTTCGGCTCGAGCGCGCCGACGCTGTAGTAGCGGCCGTCCTTGCATTCGTACACGCGATAGCATGCGTAGCGGCCCGCGAGGCGCTGGTCGCCACGCGCCACCCGCTCCCCCGCCTCGCGCGCGGCAAAGACCATTGCAAGCCAGCTGACGGCGCCGTCGGTCATCGAGGCGTCGATCCATTGGCCCACGCCGCCGCGCTGCACGCCGACGAGTGCTCCTAAGATCGCGACCGCGGGCTGCAGCCCGCCGCCGCCAATGTCGGCGACCTGCACGGACAGAGGAATCGGGGGCCCATCACGCTCGCCGTTGAGACCAAGCGCGCCCGCGATCGCCATGTAGTTGAGGTCATGGCCGGCACGCGATGCGTACGGCCCGTCCTGGCCATAGCCGGTGATCGAGCACATGACGAGTCGAGGGTTTCTCGCGTGCAGAACGTCCCAGCCGAGCATCAACCGATCCATCACGCCAGGCCTGTTGCCTTCGACGAGAACGTCGGCCTTGTCGACCAGGCTTAGCAGGACATCGCGGCCGGGACCCGCCTTCAGATTGATCGTGACGCTGCGTTTGTTGCGGTTGAGAGCGTTGAACAGGGCGCTCTGGCCGTCGACCAGCGGCGGCGTCCAGCGCATGTAGTCGCCGGCCTCCGGCTCCTCGACCTTGATCACGTCTGCGCCCATGTCGGCCAGGAGCTGGGTGCAGTAGGCGCCGGGCAGAAGCCGAGTCAGGTCGAGGACGCGAATACCCGTCAGCTGCATGCCGAAGCTCATTGTGGAGGTGCTCCTACGTTGGTAGGAGACTTTCGGCCGCCGCACATGCGTTAATAGGACATGGAAGAGTCCGGTTCCAGCATGCGTTCCAGCAATCCGCATCTCGGTGAGATGACGATCAAGGTTCCGGCGCCGTTTGCCGGAATCTCCGACCTCGGCTTCACCGCCCAGTACCGGGCGCAGAACTTCAACGAGCCCCTGCGCGACGTGCCGCTCCTGTTCGAGGGACCGCCGCCGCCGATGGAGCGACTCGCGGAAATCCTCCAGACCTTGAGCAGGGCGCACTCGAAGTCGTACGCCTGGACTGACCCGGTGATGCTGGGAGACGGCGTCGTCCTGCTCGCCTACCGCGACCGAAGCGTCGCCGGCGGCACGCTTTCCGACGGCGCACGCATCGCGGACTACGTCGTGAACCTGGTCCGGCCTGTCGTCTTCACGTTCCTCCGCGACTGCGCCGTGGTTGCGCACCTGCGGCTGTCCGACGTGATCGAGATGCGCGTCAGCGCAGAGCGAAAGTCGGTCGCGGAGTTTGCCCTTCCGCTGCAGGACATCGTCCAGCCGAACGGCAGCCTGCTGCTATGGGCTGTGGCTGGCTGAGGGACTGGGCGAGGGAGACCTCGCCGGGCTGGCCGTCTCCGCGCTGCTCGCCCGTGCGCTGCTCGTGGTCGTGACGGTCGGCGTCACAACCGGGCCGGGGCCCTGGTTGGCGAAGTAGAGCGCCAGGGGCACGACGATCATGCCCGCGATGACGGTCAGCACGAAGGTCACGGCTCCCCACTCCCGACGCAGCACGGCCCAGTTCACGAGCCGGTAAGTCTACCGACCACCAGAAGTCCTCGTCGCGCTACCGCCACCCGGATATCCCGCGTTCGCCGGCACTCACGGGTTTCGAGCCGCAGCCAAACCCGTCATCGCCGGCAATGGCGGAAAACAGCCGCTGCGACTAGAAGTCGTCTTCCGAGGAGTTAAGGCCTTCCTCTTCCTTCTTCTTCCGCTGGTTCAGGAGTCGGATGAAGTCCTGCGCCCGCGCGAGCGCCTTCCAACGCTCCGGAAAGAAGTCTTGAACCAGGATCTGGCGGTCCGGCTGCTGGTAGACCGTGACGCACCACTTGTTGAGGGTGCGCGAGACTTCGACCTCGAAGTCCTTCTCCGCGGTCTCATACCGAACAACCTTCTCGTCGTCGAATCTTCTTCGTCCTGAAACAGCCATAGGTAAATCACTCGGGCGGGGATGCGGCTCATTGAGCGTCTACTGATTATAGGCCCGTAAACGGATAGCCCTCAGCGGGCCTCGGGGGAGGGTTGAAGCAGCTCGCGAAGCAGCGGCGCGAGCTCCTCGCGAAGACCTTCGCGCTTCATGGCCAGCATCAGATTGGCCCTCAGGTAGCCGGGCAAAGCGCCCGTGTCGTAATAGTCGCCCTCGAACTCCAGGGCCACCACCGGGGCCTTGCCGAGCACCCGCTTGATCGCGTCCGTGAGCTGGATCTCCTTGCCCGCGCCCGGTTCGGCCCGGTCGAGCTCGGCGAAGACCGCGGGGGTCAGCACATACCGCCCAAGGATGGCCAGGTCTGACGGCTCGGTGCCCGGTTCCGGCTTCTCGACCATCTCCGTCACCTCGTGGATCCGGCCCCGGCTGCCGTTGGTGGCCACCACCCCGTAGCGGGCGATCTCGCTACGCGGAAATCGCCGGACGGCCAGCACTGTCGCTCCGGTCTGCCGGTGGGCGTCGATCAGCTGCTTGAGGCACGGATCGCCACCGAGGATGACGTCGTCCGCGAGCAGGACGGCGCAGGTCTCGCCCTCGACCAGGCGCCTGGCCGTCCAGACCGCATGGCCGAGACCGAGCGGTTCTTTCTGCTGGATGTAGGTGATGTCCACCTGGTTGCTGAGGTCGTCGACCTCGCTGAGGATGTGAAGCAGGTCGCTCTTGCCCCGCTGCTCCAGGTAGTGCTCGAGCTCGAGCGAGCGGTCGAAGTGGTCGACAATGGCGCGCTTGCCGCCGCCGGTGACCATGATCACCTGCTCGATCCCGCTAGCGATCGCCTCCTCAACGCCGTACTGGATCGTCGGCTTGTCAACCAGAGGCAGCATCTCCTTCGGCTGCGCCTTGGTGACCGGGAGGAACCGCGTGCCGAGACCAGCCGCCGGGAAGATCGCCTTGCGAACCGTGCGTGCCGTCACGGACGACAATCTATATCGTGGCGACGATCGAAGGCATCAAACCGGGCATCGAAGGACACCTCGAACGCGTCGTCGAAGGCAACCTGCTCACTCACCACGTCGGCGGGAAGGGGACGTTTGCAACCCCCGCCATGATCGGGTTGATGGAGATCACCTGCCACCGCTCGATCGAGCACCTGCTGCCGGAGGGGCACACCTCGGTCGGCTATGAGGTGCACGTGCGCCATCTGGCGCCCACAGCTCCCGGGAGCACAATCGTCGTGACGACGCGGGTGATCGACGTCAAGGGCAACCGGCTGCACTTCGAGGTCGAGTGCCACGACGGCGAGAAGCTCCTCGGCTCCGGCATCCACAAGCGCGCGATCGTCCGCGCGACCTTTTAGACATGCAGTACTGGGACATCGTCACGCGCTCGTTCCGGATCAGCTGGCGGTACAGGTACCTGTGGCTGATCGCGCTGTTCTCGGGTGAGGGCGGCGGCGGATTCAACTTCAGCTATTCGCAGCGATCTACCGCGAGCAGCTCGGACTTCGCCAACTTTCAGCACCAGGTCACCACCTGGATCAGCGATCACGTCGGGCTGATCGTCCTGCTCGCGATCCTCTGGCTGGTGCTGGTGGTCGCCTTCTTCATCCTCGGCGCGGTTTGCGAGGGCGCAACGATCCGAGCTGCTGCCGAGCACGACGCCGAGAGGCAGTTCGGGCTGGGCTGGGCGTGGCGGTCGGGGGTGGCGACGATGTGGGCCATCGTCCGCTTCCGGCTGCTCCTGATCGCTCTCGGCCTGCCTGTGGTCGTGATCCTCGGCGGATTGATCGCAGCCATTGTTGTCGCTTTTGTCAGTCACAACCAGGGCGCCGGCGCCGCGCTGATTGTGCTGACCGTCCTGGTGGCACTCGCCAGCATCCCCTACCTGATCTATCTCTCCTTCCTCGACCGCCTCGGGAGCCGGGCGCTCGTGCTCGAGCAGCTGGGCGCCCGAGCCGCCATCGTCCGAGCCCACCGGCTGCTCTTCAAGAGGCTGGGCCGGACCCTCCTGGTCTGGCTCCTTCAGATCGCCGTCGGCATCGTGCTCGCCATCATCCTGGTGTGCTTCTCGGCGATCGTCATCGCCCCCTTCCTCGTCATCGGAGGATTGCTCGCGGCCAATGGCCCCTCGGGCGTCTGGGTGATCGCGGCGATCGGATTGCTCATCCTCGTGCCGCTCTTCCTGCTCGTCTCTGCGTTCCTGGCCGCCCAGAGCTCGACCTACTGGACGCTCGCCTTCCGGCGGCTGGACCTCGACCCAGCACCCCCTACGGCCTCCGCCGCGCCGGCCGCCTAAGTGAACGACGAGCTGGACCGCGTTTCCCCGCGCGAGAGCGCTCGGGTTCGAGCCCGGGACAGAAAGGTGCGCGGCCCCAAGGTCGTCTCGGTCAATCCGGGGCTGAAGAAGCTCGCCGAGCATCTGGCCGAAAAGCGGACCCGGAAAAAGGAAGACCCAAAGGGACACTAGTTAGTAACCCAGCAACGCGATACGCTGACGCTGTTCCGGCACGAAGCGAGCAACTGGGGGATTGAGATGAAGGCCTACGTCCTCATCAACGCGTCACCTGGGCGGGCTTTGGAGGTGGCCAGGAAGATGGAGGGCGTGCAGGGCATCTCCGCCGCCGACGCCATCACCGGCGAGTACGACGTCATCGCCGTGTGCGAAGCCCCGGACGTGAACTCGATCGGCTCCCTGATCGTGGACAAGATCCAGAAGATCGACGGCGTGTTCAAGACGATCACCTGCCTGGCGGTGAAGTAGCGCGGGTGAGGACAGGTGTCCTCCCCCGCGGGACCCCCTCCTCTCCCTGACGACGCTTGGTGTGGGTAGGTAGTAGACGCTTGGGGGACGGCCGGAATGAACCCGGCCTACAAGCAGCCTCTCTATCGGCCTGGCGGTGAAATAGGTTTCCCCTCCCCACCATTGGGCGTGGGGGCCGTGGGTTCCGCGAGCGCCGACGCGACGTCGGGCAGACGAGTCAGCCACGGCGCCATGGACGGCATCTCCTGCTCGAAGCTGCCGACCGAAGGCGACCACGTGAGCTCGCGCCGCGAGTAAGAGTCGTCGTAGTAATGCGGTTTGCCGAGCACGTCCGTGGCGTAGATCCCGGGCCACAGGACGGCGCCCTGAGGCGCCATCGCCTCGGCGCCAAGCGCGCGCACGTATGCCAGGTCGTACGGGATCGAGCCCACCTCGGCGGCGAACCCCACCGCGCGCGCGGCTGAGATGAGAAGGTCGCGCCACGAGGCGTCGAACCCGCCGATCAGGTAACGCCGTCCCGGCCGGCCGCGATCCGAAGCCGCCAGACAGGCCCGCCCCACGTCCCCCGCGGAAACGAAGGTCTGCTTGGCGCGGCCTCCCCCGGGAAGCCACACCCGGCCGCGCACCGCGGCGGCCATCAACCGGGGAAGGATCCAGTCCTCGCCTTCGCCGAAAACGCGCGCCGGCCGAACGATCACCACATCGAGGTCCCCTGCCGTGCCCAGCACCCACTCCTCTTCGAAAAGCTTTTGCTTCTCGTATGCGTGCGCAGGCTTGAGCTCGGACTTCTCGGTCACCCGAGCGTAGTGGTCGGGACCGTAGACGTCGGCCGTCGACACGTGGACCAGGCGACGCACCCGAGCGTCGCGGGCCGCCTCGACGACGTGCTCCAGGATATGGGCCGGCTTCTTTCGGTACCGGAGGCGGTGCGCAGGTGAGGCGGTCTCGGCGCAGAAGACGACGACCTCGACCCCGGTGATGGCGTCGCTGAGCGTCTCGTCGTCGGCGTCAGAGTTGAGCTCGATGACGGGGACGTCAGCCGCCAGTGCCTGGGAGATGTGACGCCCGAGGAACTCGCCCGCGCCGATGACCAGGTGCAAAACCGAACGATTCTATGTCCGGCGTCGGGACAGGGCCGTGGAGATGGCGCTCCTCACGTTCTCGACGACCGTAGAGACCCGGCGGCCGAGCTCCCACCACGCCGGCAGATCGGGCTTGATGGGCGGTCCGATCGACACCTCGAGGCGGCGGAACGGCCACAGCGCCTCCGTGCCCCGCACCGCCACCGGGCAAATCGGCACGCCCGCCTGCACCGCGAAGTAGCCGATGCCGCTCCTCAAAGGACGCAGCGCGCTGCCCCGCGAGTAGCGACCCTCGGGAAACATCAACATCACCCCGCCGCGCTCGAGCACGTGATAGACCGTCCGGAGACCCTGCTCGTCGAGGTCGCCTCGGTTGGGCGAGATGGGAAACACGCCGATCTGCGGCAGAAGCCTTCGCTTCCACGGCCGGTTGAAGACGGTCTCCCGCTTGGCCATCGTGTAGATGAGCGGGCGCTCCGGAAAGAACGGGATGATGAAAGCCGGGTCGAACCAGGCCTGGTGGTTGGCCGCGATGATGAAGGGCGGCTTGGGAATGTTCTCCCGGCCGGTGACTGTGACTCGAAAGAGGTGCGTGACGAGCCACGCGACCATGCGCCGGACAAACAGATACAACCCTGGCGGGTCCCAGGGCGACGCGTGGACCAGCGGGTCGAGAGGGCCGGCGACAAGGTCCCGGTACTCCGGGCTCCGATAACGACTCTCGCCGGACCCGTCAGTCGAGGAATTCGTGGAGGACGCGGTTGAATTCCTCGGGACGCTCGGCCTGAGGCGTGTGCCCAGCTCCGTTGATGACGGCGAGCTTGCCTCGACCCATCATCGAGCTCGCCCGTTCCGCGTGCGCCAGCGGGAAGAGAGGGTCGTCCGCGCCCCAGATAAGCTGAACCGGGATCTTCAGCTCGTTCAACCGCCGCGTCACGTCGTGATCGCCGCCGAAGAGCGCGCGCGGGTTGACCAGCGACCGGATGGTCGAAAGGTATGCCTCCCGGAAGCCGGCCGCGGCGTACATCTCTCGCAGGTCGTTCAGGTAGCCGTCATCCATCGTGCGGTTGAGGTCCGCGGACGCGCCGGAGTAGCGGGCGGCGACGCGACGCACCAACGTCGCCGGAGCCCAGGTGAGCGCGTCACGCGCGAAATTCATGACCGCCTCTCCCACGCGCGGCACGGTGACGAGTCCGTAGGCCATCTGGGCGCTGCGGACTTTCGGCCTGCCCAGGCCAAGGGTGTTGATGAGCACGAGCTTGCGAACCATCGTCGGCTGGTCGAGCGCGACCTCGAGCGCGATCCTTCCGCCGAGCGACGTCCCGACCAACGCGGCTGAGCGCAGACCGCGATCCTCCATGTAGCGCCGGATGAAGCGCGCGAAATAGGGAACCGTGTAGCGCACGCGCGGCTTGTCGGTTCGCCCGAAACCCGGCAGGTCAGGCGCGAACACGCGGTGCCGCACCGCGACTGAATCCAGGTTGCGCCGCCACTCCATGTAGCCCGACGAACCCAGGCCATGGACGAAGACGACGGGTGATCCTCTCCCGCCGTACATGTGGTGGACACGCAGGTTTCCGATGTCGATGAAGCCGGAGTGGAGCTTCCGAGAGCTCGGTCGCGGCGCCTTGTCCTCCCGATCCATCGGGAGGGCCCAGAAGGGACTCACTGGGTCGGAAGCATACGGGCGGGGGTCGCGAGTTCGGTGATCTTCATACCAGTCGTGAACTTCGCGGTCTTCGACCCGTCGATGACCGTGATGTCGCCAGGTCCGGCGGCCGTCCAGCTCCCATCCCGCCACACCGCGGCGCTGCGCTCGTCGATGCCGAGCAGCGTCACGCCATCCAGCTCGCGGCGGGCGGAGTCGACCCACCTATGGCCGAACGTGTCGAAGTGAGGAGCCACCGCGGTGTTCGGTACGACCCCGAGCGCGTCGAGCGGCCGGCGATTGGACCGATCGGGCCATCCGGCGCGGATCAGGGTGTGGCTACAGAGCGCCATCGCTCCTGCCGACGACCCGGCCAGCGCCGCTCCATCCAGCCAGGCGTCGAAGATCGCAGTCCAGACCCGCGAGCCCGCAAGCACCTGGACCACCAGGCCCGGGTCGCCGCCCACCAGGTAGAAGAAGCCGCCGGACCGAGCCGCGGCCGCCACCTCTTTCGAGTTGGCGTCCGAGCGCTTGAGCACCCGCAGCTCCTGGAGTGAAAGTCCGAACCGTTGGAACCAGCGCGTTGCCTGGACGACTGCCTGCTCTGGGCCTTGCCGCGCCGCAGCCGTCGGCACAACGAAAGCCGGTCCACCTCCGGCGCCTTCGGCGAGCATGCGGTCCTGTTCTTCGTTTCCCGGCTTGAATTCGTCGCCGCCGACCAGGGCGAGCAGACCGGGCGCAGACGGCACGGTGGGTAATGTAGTGCGGTGTCAAATCATGGGGGTGTTCGCGTCAGGATCGCGCCGAGCCCGACCGGGTTCGCGCATCTCGGCACCGCGAGCACCGCGCTTTACAACATTCTCTTCGCCAGGCAGAACGAAGGCACCTTCGTGCTTCGAGTCGACGATACGGACGTCGAGCGCAATCGTCCGGAGTACGAGGCCCTCATCTACGAGAGCCTCCATTGGCTCGGGCTCGACTGGGAGGAGGGACCGGACAAGAGCGGCCCATTCGCGCCTTACCGGCAGTCGGAACGCGTGGACATCTACAAGGAAGAGGCGGCCAGGCTCATCAAGGAGGGCAAGGCGTACAGGTGCTACTGCACGCCTGAGGAGCTGGAAGCAGAACGTAGGCAGGCGCAGCTCGAGAAGCGGCCGTACAGGTACTCGCGCCGCTGCCTGATCAACCCGCCGCCAGACCGGACTGTTTTCGCGGTGCGATTCAAGGTTCCCGGAGGCGAGATCGCCTTCATCGACATGGTGCGGGGCGAGATGAGATTCGACGCCGACCTGATCGGCGACTTCATCATCCTCAAGTCGGACGGCTATCCGACGTACCAGTTCGCGAGCCCAGTCGACGACGCGCTGATGAAGATCACGCATGTGATCCGTGGCGAGGAGCACCTCTCCAACACGCCGTATCAGCTGATGCTCGTCGACGCACTCGGCTACGAGCGTCCGGTCGCGTACGCGCACATGCCGCTGATCCTCGCCAACGACGGCGCGAAGATGTCCAAGCGCAAGCACCCCGAGCTCAACCTCGCGATCTATCGCGAGCAGGGTTACCTCCCGGAGGCGCTGCTGAACTACCTCGCGCTTCTCGGATGGAACCCGGGCACAGCGCAGGAGATCTTCTCCTTCGCCGAGCTCGTCCGGACCTTCTCATTCGACCGGGTGCAGCACGCCGGCGCCCGTTTCGACTGGGAAAAGCTGAACTGGATGAACGGCGAGTACATCCGCAAGCTCGGCGACGATGACCTGACAGCGCGGCTGAGACCGTTCGTTACGCAGCTCGACGAGGAGACGATCCGCCGCGCAATACCGCCCCTGCGGACGCGCATGTACAAGCTGGAACAGGCGGTCGACTACCTGGATTACCTGTGGACGGATCCTGCGCCGCCGGCGCTGGACCCCGAGTCGACGGAGCGCGTGAAGGCGGCGATCAACGCGCTCAAGGATGTGCCGTGGGAGCCGGATTCGATCGAAGCTGCGCTTGAAGAAGCAGTGGCGAGATCGGGCGTCGGCAAGGGCAAGTTCTACACGCCGCTGCGTGATGCTCTGACGGGCAAGAAAGTCTCGCTGCCCATCCACTACACGCTGCACCTGCTGCCCCGAGATGTCGCGCTCCAGCGATTGCAGCGTGCCACCAACGTGCCCGTGTGATGGCAGGCAAACGCGGCATGGGTGGGACCTGCTGAATGCCGCTCACCATCATCATCGACCTCGATCCGAACATCGTCCGCATCGGACCGCTGCTCATCACATGGCACGGGGTCTTCGCAGTCCTCGGCATCCTCGCCGCCGCGCGCCTTGGTTTCTGGCTGCTGGGAAAGGACGTGCCCAATCTCCAGGGAACCGGTGACGGGCTGGCCTGGATGGTGGTGCTCGGGCTGGTCGGAGCGCGTCTTCTTTATGTGTGGGAGAACTTCAGGATCTTCGCCGGGGGTCAGCTGCTGCGCATCTTCGCCCTCACGGAGGGCGGGATCAGCCAGTGGGGCGGCCTTTTCGGCGCGATGGTCGGCGCCTACATCTGGGCGCGGCGGACGAAGATCTCCTACTGGAACATGATCGACGCCGGCGGACCGGCCGCAATGATCGGGCTGGCGATCGGGCGGGTCGGCGATGTCATCAACGGCGAGCACCACGGCACGGCCACCACCCTTCCGTGGGGCGTCGAGTACGTGAACCAGAACACCCTTGGCGAGCCGGGCAAGGTCGTTCACCCAGAGGTCGCCTACGAGATGCTCCTCTGCCTCTTGATTCTCGGTGCGCTGCTCCCGTTCCACCAGCGCTTGAGGCGGCGATTGCCCGCCGGCGTGCTCGGGCTGATTTACCTCGCGACCTATGCCGCGGGCCGGTTCCTGCTCAGCTTCTTGCGCACGGACCCTGGGGTCTTCATCGGCCTCCGCCAGGCGCAGATCGCGTCCGCACTCATGATCGCGATTGCGATCATCGCCGTGCCGATTCTGCTGCGGCGAGCCGCAAGAGGCGCCGAGCCAGCCGAGGCGACGCCGAGTCGTGTTTGAAATAGACGTGCACGTCGTCGTGCGTCGCGATCGCGGATCTCACCTGGTCGACATATGGTGCGAGCGAAGCGTTCGTGTAACCACGTCGGAGCCGGAAGTACGCGACTGAGCTGAGGTCGACGAGCGGCGCCCGCGGCCACTTCTCTTCGTCCGTGACCACGAGCGCGCCACCGTGCTCACGAATGACTGCGTAGGTCTCGTCGTCGAACCACGACCGATGTCGGAACTCCACGCCGGCGGTCCGGCCGAGCGCGGTGAGCAGCGAATCGAGAAGGTTCACATTTTTCTGGCGCACCGGTGGAAACTGGAGCAGGACCGGTCCGAGCCGATCGCCCAGGACCGCGATGCGCGTGGTGAAGATGCGGGCGAGGCCTACGCGATCGAACTTATCCGCGGAGTACGTGAGGCCACGATTCGCCTTCATGCTGAAGCGGAATCCGGGTGGCGTATCCGCGGCCCATTTGAGGAGCGTGGACTCAGGGGGCGTGCGGTAGAAGCTGCCGTTCAGCTCGACGCCGGTCAGCCGTTCGGCGTAGTACCGCAGCATGCTCGAGGCCGCAAGCGACTTCGGGTAGAACTTGCCCTTCCAGGTCGAATAGCTGAAGCCGGACGTACCGGCGAAGAGCATTCGGTTAGGAGACCGCGGAAAGAGTTACGCGCTCGTGGAGCTGGCCGCACGCCGCGTCTGCCTCCCGCCCGCGCGTGTCGCGGACGGTCACGTTGAGGCCCTGCGCCTCGACCATCGCCTTGAAGGCGCGGATCGAAGCGCGCGCCGGCGCGCTGTAGGGGGTGTTGTCGACGGGGTTGAACGGGATCAGGTTGACGTGGGCCAGCTTGCGCCGCAGCAGCGCACCGAGCTCTTTCGCGTCGCGCTCGGTGTCGTTGACGCCGGCGAGCATCACCCACTCGTAGCTGACCCGCCGCCCGGTCGTGTCCGCGTACGCCTGAGCCGCGTCGACGAGGTCGCGCACGGGGTACTTGCGGTTGATCGGCACGAGCACGTCTCGCAGCTCGTCGCGCGCCGCGTGCAGGGAGATCGCAAGCGTCACAGGGAGCTTTTCCTCGCCCAGCTGCGCGATGCGCGGGATGAGCCCACTGGTTGACACCACCATGCGGCGCGGGCTGATCCCGAGCAGATCGGGGTCGGCGAGGAGTCGGACGGAGTCGACCACTGCCCGGTAATTCGCCATGGGCTCGCCCATGCCCATGAAGACCACGTGTGTGAGGCGCCTGCCCTCCACCGCGAGGATCCGCTCGGCATCGACGGCCTGCTCGACGATCTCGTGTGCCTTCAGATTGCGCCCAAAGGGGAACTTGCCGGTGGCGCAGAAAGGGCAGCCGATCGGGCATCCGGCCTGCGAAGAGATGCACAACGTCGAGCGGTCGGGGTAGCGCATCACGACGGCTTCGACCGAGTGGCCGCCGTCGAGCTCGTACAGCGTCTTGGTCGTAAGCCGGTCGTCGGCCCGGGAGACTGCGATCGGTCGCAGCGATGACACGCGCAGCTCGACCTCCAGAACGCTCCGGAGCCCTTTCGGCAGGTCCCTCATCGCGTCGAAGGTCGCCGTGCCCCGAGCCAGCCAGGTCCAGATCTGTTTGCGGCGATACGCCGGTGCATCGTGCTCCTCGAGCCAGCGCTCGAGATCGGGTGCGGACAGCGAAAGAACCGGCGTCACGCGCCTACATTACCGATAGCTTCGTAGACCTCCCCCACCTCCCGGACCACACCGTCGTCGACCAGCTTGCGCAGGTGTGCCCGCAGCGTCATCTCCGCCGCCAGATTCAGCTTTTCGTCGAGCTCCCCGTAAACGCGTCGGGTCAGCTCGGCCGCCGTACCACGGCCCTGCCTGACCTCTTCCAGCACCTGCGCCTCTCGCTCCAGGCGGTGACGCCGGTACTCGTCGATCTTCGCCACCGCGTCGGTGACCGGATCCCAGTGACCCGGGAACAGCGTCCGAGGGCGAAGGGCGGTCAGCCGGTCGAGCGATCTCAGGTAGGCGGCGACGTCGCCCTCGGGGTACGTGACCATCGAGCTCCCCTGGCCAAGGATCAGGTCCCCGGTGAAGACGGAGCCGTCCCCTGGGATCAGAAAACACAGGTGGTCGTTGCTGTGCCCCGGTGTGTACAGGGCCGTCAGGTTGAGAGTCCCGACGCGCACCACGTCGCCGTCGCCGAGCCCCGGATAGCGCCGGATCGAAGCCTTGTGCGGCCGGGCAAAGCGCTCGGCGAGCGGAAGGTGGTCGGGGTGGGCGTGAGTGACCAGCACCACCCCCACCGTCTTGCCGGACAGCCTGCGATTCAGGGTCGCGAGGTGAGCGTCGTCGTCGGGGCCGGGATCGATGACCGCGACGACCGGTCCGGCGTCGATGATCCAGGTGTTGGTGCCTGGCCCGGTATATGGGCCCGGGTTGGGCGCCACGACCCGCGAGACGCTCGTCAAATCAGCGAGGACGGTACGCCGGCAGGTACACGTCCGCACCGTCTGCGCGACCGGAGTCGAGCCAGCCGTCCAGGTGCGTGTCCACGATCAGACGGACCAGGGGCTCGCCGAGCTCAGACACCGGGAGAGGCTTTCGCTCGCCGGAGGAGACGAACCGCACCTTCCACCACCCGCCGATTGGCTCCGCCCCGACGCTGAGGGAGTCTCCCTGAAGCCAGTCGCGCAGGCGGGCGAATGCCTCGACGAGAACCGGCTCGGATGCGATCACGGCCGCTCCGTCCGGAATGTCACGCTCCACCGATGGCAGGGCCAGGTTGAGGACTGCGCCGAGGCCGACCGCCCGCGCACTGTCCTTCGGCGCGATCGCCGCCGCCTCCAAACCCGCAGCCCGCCGGCCGACCTCCTGCGCTTGTTCGAACAGCCCCTCCATCAGCTCGGGCCGACCGAAAGCCGCCTGTCTCGCCGACTCCTGAAGCGCGAGCACGGAGGAGCGCAGCTTGTGACCCAGACGTCCGAGAAGGTAGTCCCGCTGCTCGATCGCGAGCCGCTGGCCGATGTCCGCAGCCTGCCTGGAGGCGCGCAGCCCGCCTCGTTCGGCCCAACCGACGAGCCGACCGTTCAGGACCAGCGCTTCCCACGGTCCGCCGGGAGGCGGAAACTCGACGTCGGCGGGACCATGGCGCAGATGGTCGGGAACCGATTCCATGCCCCCGCCGACGCGTACCCACATCGGCGCGGCGTCGCTCATTTAGAAGATGTAACGGTGGTTAGGTGCGAATCCGGGCGGGCACCGTGAAACGGAAGGTCGTGCCCTTGCGGTCGCTGGCGGCGACCCAGATCCGGCCCCCGAACGAACGCTCGACGACCAGCCGGCAGAGGTAGAGCCCAAGGCCGAGGCCGCCCTGGGACCGGCTGCGACCGGCGGGCCCGGTTTTCTCGAAGACTGTGTCCAGCGTGGCGGGGGGAAGGCCTGGTCCGTTGTCGGCCACGCTGATCTCGAGCCAACCGCGCTGCACCTGCCGGGCCTCGACCTGGACGCCCCTGGTGGTGTACTCGAGGGCGTTGCCGATCAGGTTGGTGAGCACCTGGCCCAGGTGCGCCGGCTCGCAGAACGCCGGCGGCAGTCCTTGGGGCAGGTTGACCTCGATCGCGTCGGTCCGCTCCGCGTACCGGTGCGTCAGGACGTTGATCACACCGACCAGCGCAGAGCCGAGGTCGACGGGTTCGGGAACCGGCTCGAAGTGCCGGGTCTCGAGCTTGGCGATGATGAGCTGGCTCTCGACCAGGCTGAGGAGGCGGTCGGATGACTCGTAAGCCTCCTGGAGAAGCGTGCGCCGGCCGAGCGAATCGATGGTCTCGTCCCACTGCATGATCCCTGCCAGCGTGTTCTTCATCGCCGCGGCCGGGCTCCGCACCTCATGCCCGATGGCGCGGAGCATGAGGTCTTTTGCCTCCAGCGCCTGACGCTGCGCGGTCACGTCCTCGTGAAGCGTGAGCACACCGGCGGGCTCGCCTTCGAGTCCGGGGATGACGACCCGCCGCACGTGGACCGTGCGGTCCGGGTCTTTCATGCGCAGCTCCAGGGTGCCGTCGCTGTCGCCGTCCTCGACGGGCGTGGCGCCGGCGGCGGCGTAGATCTCGTCCGGCTGACGGCCCGGCATCTCCGACGCCTGCAGGCTGTAGATCGACTCGATCTCGGGGTTGGCGTACACGATCCTGCCGGCGGCGTCCTCGAGCATCACGCCCACCGGCGAGTGGCGCAGGATCGCGTTCATCATCCGGCGCTCGCGGTCGAGGGCGTCAACCAGCTCCAGCTGGCCGAGCAGAACGGCGGCCTGGCCGGCGAGCACCGCAGCGAGCCGCCGGGTCTCGGCGGCACCGACGGTCATTCGCGCGACGAGCAGCCCGGCAAGGCGGCCCTCGACCTGGATCGGGATCGCGAACGCGTCCTGGGGCGCACCGAGCAGGTCGAGCAGGGCGCGCAGGCGCCGTCCGCCTGCAGACGAGGTCAGCGCGCGGAGGAGCTGCCCGCTGTCCGTTACCGGCACCCGAGGCAGGGAGTCGCCGTCGTCCGACCGGCGAACCAGCTCTCCGTCCTCGAGCAGCCAGAGCTCGCCCTGGGAGCCGGCCAGGGCACGGCTGACCAGTCGCGCCATCTCGGAGCGCGCGCGGTCGGGCTCGGTCGGGGTCAGCTCGGTGAAGGCCGCTACCGCCTCGAGGGTTCGGATCCGGCCCCGGGTCTCGGCGACCAGACGGGCGTTCTCGATCGCCACCGCCGCGTGGCGGGCGAAGTCCAGCGCCGCGGCGGTGGGCTCGGGGACCAGGGTGGAGGCGTGGACGGCGCCGATCGCACCGACGAGCCGGTCCCCGTACCAGAGCGGGATGAGGTTCCATGCGTATTCGTGGGCCGTGCCGCTCACGATTCCTACCGGCGGGACGCGGTCGTCCGAAGCTTGCCCGGACCACCCGAGCACCTCCTCGGCGGCGGCGTCGCCGCTGGAGCGTGTGGCGGTCACTCGGCCGTCGGTGTCGAACGCCCAGCAGGTCGTGCCCGCGCACTCAAGCATCGTCCGGGCCTGGTCGGCGATGTTGGACACGACGCTCATCTGCTCGTGGCCGGCGAGAGCGGCCAGCTCCTGGATTCGCACCGACTGCGCGAGCGCGAGCTCGTTGGCGTGGTGAAGACGCATCGTGCGAAGTGCGATGCCCACCACCGGCATGGCGGATTCGAGCAGCTTTACGTGCGTCGCCTGGAAGCGCCCACCATCGTTGCGCATCGCGACGAGGCCGGCCACAACCCGCTCGTCGTGACTGACCGGAGCCCAGACGACATGGCTCGGTGAGCGCGTGAAGATGTAGTTGCCGATCGGTCCGCCGAGGTCGCCGGGCTCGCTCGCGATCCCGTCGAGCACCGCCGCCCCGCTCTCGATCATGCGGCGGAAGAACGGAGCGTTTTCGATCGCGACCGGACCGATGGGGCTGGCGGGTTCATCGCTCGCTCCGGCAAATCCGGCGACCAGTCCCGCCACGTCCACGTACGCCAGCACCATATGGGTCGCGCCGAGATAGTCCCCAACCACCGAGAACACCGCCTCCGACAGCTGGCGCTCGTCCGTCGCGCTCGCCACGCCCATCTCGAGCAGGTGCAGCGCCTCGAGGCGCGCGCGCTCGGTCTGCGCCTGGGCGAAGTGGTCGGCGTTCGCAAGGGCAAGGCTCACGTGCGCGGCCACGTCCTGGAGCAGGCGAACGTGCCCGTCGTCGAATGCGCCCTCCGTGTAGGACTGGAGCGACAGCATGGCGGTGATCCGGTCGCCGCTCAGCACAGGAACCCACACGAACGACCTCGAAACCCGGCGCCGGTCTGACGGTGGACCGGAGACAAAGACGGCGGCGCCCTGTCCCACGGTCCAGACCTCCCGCTCTAGCGTCTTGCCTTCGAAGCTGCGAGCCCATGGTGACTTGCGGACGAGAACGGGCTTCCCGCTCTCGTATGCCTCTCGGGACGGCCCGGTGACCGCGAGTGCGACCGGCGGCACGACCTCTTCGACGCCTCCCACGTACTGGTAGCCCTCAGCCCTGGGCCCCTCGGCGGTCTGGGTGATGGTGGCGAGGATGAACCCGTCGAAGCTCAGGTTGGCCGAGAGCTCCTCGCGCAGCGTGCGCATGATCGACCAGCGGTCCAGGCTCGAAGCGAGGCGGCGGCCGATGGCGTTGACCACCTCGAGGCGGCGGCGCTGGTCCTCGATCGCCTCGTAGCTCCGTGCGTTGCGGAGGGCCAGCGTGACCTCGTCCGAGACCAGCTCGAGGAAGACGGCGGTCGAATCCTCGTAGGCATAGGGTCGCGAGCACTTGATCCCCAGCGCGCCTCGAGCGGCGCCGCCCTCCTTCAAGGGCACCCACAACGAGGAGTGTGGGTAGTGCGCGATCGCCGGCTTGTTGTCCTCTACGACGTCACGCGCGGTGTTGGCGAGCGGCGAGCGGGCGGGCAGCAAGCGGGCGGCCGGCGGTAAGTCGCCTTCCACGTGGAGGTATCGAACCGGCTCGGCGCCCTCCTGGAACGTGATCATCTCCAACGAATCGACCGGAAGCAGCTCCCGCAGGGTGCCGAATAGCCCGATCAGCACGCTCGTCTCGTCCAGCGTCGACGTCATCGCCCGCGCGATGCTGTTCAGAGCTTCGAGGCGGCGGGCCTGGTTGCGCGTCAGCTCGTTGAGGGAGGCGTTGGCGAGGAGCACGCCCAGCCTCCGGTGCACGTCCTCCAGGAACTGGATCTCGAAGGGCGCCACTTTGCGCTTCCGGTACATCTGGTAGCTCACGCTGCCGATGACCTCGCCCTGGTGCATGACCGGGACCCAGATCACGAGCTTGCTCCTGGTCGGGACTCCAGGGCCTTTGCCGACCTCCTGTCGGGCGGATTCGACCGGCAGCACGACCGTCTTGGGATTGGCGTACTGGCGGGCGAACGTCGACTCGCGCAGCGGCCGGCGTCGGATGTCCTGCAGAACGCCGGCGTCCAGGGGCAGTGAGTGGTACCAGCCCTCCCGCTCCAGCACCTGCAGGTTGATGGCGTCGTATCCGAACCTCCCCATGAGCCCGCGGTACAGGACCTGCAGCAGGTCCGCTTCGGTGACGCAGCTGCCCAATTCGTGGATGAGCGCGCTCGCGGAAGGTCCGGACACCCTGCCCAGCGCCCGCCGCCCGGCGGCCGGCTTGGACGCGCTCAGAGTTCGCTTAGCCGTCGTTGCGCTGGCGTGCGACCGGCCGTTTCGCCGGGCTGGAGTGGCCATTGCCACGGATATACTGCCGCAGAATCCAAGGTGCCGTTCACTCCACCGAAGCCAATTGCGCCGACGCCCGAGGAATTACGGGGTTCGACCGTCCTCGTGGTCGACGACGAGCGTGCCTGGAGGGTGATCCTGGAGACCGACCTGAAGATGCTTGGCTACAAGGTCTCCATGGCCGAGGACGCCGACCAGGCGCTCGTTCGCGCCCAAGCCGACCAGCCCGAGGTCGCGATCATCGACCTGATGCTCCCCGAACCGATGGACGGCTGGGGGCTGCTGAACGAGCTCCGAGCGCGTGGCCAGAAGGTGCCTGTCATCTTCTACACCGCGTACCCCGTGTTCCCGTCAGGCACGGACGATCCAGACGTGGTCGGCTACATGAGCAAGGCCGTTGACCGGGCGGACCTCTACGCCCTCCTCCCGGTCGCAATCCGGCGCTCTCGCGAGCGCCGAGACTCAGATTCCTAGCTGTTTTCTAGCCCAGGACGTCGGCGACATCGTTCAGGATGTCGACCCACTGCGCGCCGGCGGCGAGGGCCAACGCCCCCAGCACCAGCAAAGCGAGGCACACACCCTGGACCCTGATTCTCCACGTCATCCCCAATTTACCCCTTTGTTTTTCCAACTACGCCAGGTCCGACCAAAAGTATGACCGGGGCCAGGCGTATTTGCGTATGCAAGCAAAGTCAATCTTCGTTAATAATGATGTAGGACAGGTCTTGGAAAACCGAAGCATTCGGCGCGGAAGTGGCAACGGAGCGAGGCGCGAGGTGCGGCTGCCTCCCCTTCCTCCGGGCCTCGAAGTCTACCGGCCCGCGGACGTGCTCGGCTCTTCGGTCCTAGTGGTCGAGGACGAGGCGGCGATGCTGCAGCAGCTTCGGATCGATCTCCACGACCTCGGTTACCGACCTTCCGTCGCCGCCACGGTGCCAGAGGCGCGGAACGTGCTCGAACACGAGCGCGTGGCGGCTGTGCTCCTGGACCTGGTCCTGGACGAAAGCGAGGACTCGGGCTTCGAGCTGCTGACGTGGATCCGACAGCACCACCCGGGCCTGCCCGTGATCGTCCTCTCGGCTGCCCAGGTGAACTCGGCATCGATCCGCCGGGCATACGAGCTCGGCGCCAGCTCCTATTTCGTGAAGGGCAACGTTCCGATGGCGCACATCTACTCCGACCTCGGGGCGCGGCTCGTGGAGAGGGGTACCGGGCGGCCTGGCACGTACCGCTTCGGCCGGCTCGAGTTCGATCCCACCCGGCGCACCGTCAGGATCGGCGAACGCGACGCCCACCTCACCCAGCAGCAGGCGGCGCTCGTCCTCTTCCTGGCCCAGGGCTCGAAACCGGCCACCGCGCGCGACCTGATCCAGGCCGGCCTCTTCCGCACCAACGCCGCGCACTCGACCGTCCACTCCGCCCTGCTCACGCTGCGCCGCCGGCTGGACGAGCTCGAGCCGGGACTTGGGGCGACGTTCGTGCATGCGTCGGCTCGCGGGTACAGCCTCGTCGCCGTCCATGAGTGAAAGCCCCACGAACTCAGAGGACCCGCGATGTGGACCGCGAAGCGGGCTGCGGAGCGGCTCGCCGTGAGTTCGCGGGGGCCCCACGACGATCATTCAACGAGTCCGCTGCCGAGCAAGTCGGTGCTCGACGAGGTCGTCGACCTCCGCCGCTACTTCCACAAGCATCCGGAAGTCAGCTTCAGGGAGCACGACACCTCCGGTTACCTGACCAACCGGCTGCGAGAGCTCGGGCTCGACCTGATGGACTGTCCCACCGAGACCGGCGCCGTCGCGCTCCTCGATACGGGCCGGCCGGGCAAGACCGTGATGCTGCGCGCCGACATCGATGCACTGCCCATTCACGAGGAGTCGGGGGTCGACTTTCATTCCCGCATCGACGGCCGCATGCACGCATGCGGCCACGACGCCCACATGGCGATCATGATCGGAGTCGCCCGCACGCTGATCGACCGCATCTTGGAAGTCGGCGGCAAATACGTCTTCGTGTTCCAGCCCGCGGAAGAGATCGTGGAAGGGGCCAAGGCGATGATCGCCAAGGGCCTGCTCGACCAACATCGCCCCGACTCGGTGATCGGGCTGCACATCGTCAGCTTTCTCGAGTCCGGCACCGTCATCTCGAGACCTGGATTGCTGTGGGCCGGGTCTGATGCTTTCGACGTCAGCTTCTCCGGCCCGGGCGGTCACGGCGGGATGATGGGCCGGCGCGGCAACGTGCTCGCCGCGCAGGCGTTTTTCGTCGAGCGGCTGCACACGGTCGTGGAAGGGCTCGAGCTCGACGGCGTGCAGTGTCACACCACGGTGGGCAACATCAGCAGCGACGGCGCGTGGAACATCGTGCCGCGCGGAGTCCTGGTCCAGGGCAGCCTGCGAACCTTCAACGACTCCCTTCGCGAGCAGGCGCTCGACCGCCTGCGCGACCTGCTGCGCGAGACGCAGAGCGAGTTCGAGATCAAGACGCAGCTCGACCTCGTGCACGGAACTGTGCCGCTGATGAACGAGCCGAACGTGACGCGCACCGTGATGGAGGTTGGGCAGGAGCTGATCGGAGAGCGGGCCAGCATCCTCGGCCGGCCCCTCACGGTGAGCGACGACTTCGCTGAGTTTCTCACCCGCATTCCGGGCTGCTACTTCATGCTGGGCGCGCGTCCGGAGGGCGATGCTCCCCCCGCACACCACTCACCTGGATTCCGGATCGACGAGGCCGCGATGCCGGTGGGGGTCAAGGTGCTGGCGGGGGCGGCCTCGAGACTCGCCGCCACCTAGAGATTGCTCTTTCTGTTCGCGATCGTGGTCGGCATCGTGTTCGGCCTGGTGGTCGGAGGCCGTGTCGGCAACCTGGCCCGCCTCAAGTTCCGCTGGCCGTGGGTGATCCTCGTCGCGGTCGTGGTCCGCACTGCCACCCAGCTGCCGCCGCTGAGCCGCGTCGAGGGCGCCCAGTACGCCTACATGCTGACCCTTGCCGTGATCGTGGCCTGGACGATCTGGCACTGGGACCGGCTGCCCGGGATCTGGCTCGTGACCGCGGGCAGCGCGCTGAACTTGCTGGTGATCGCCGTCAATGGTGGCCGGATGCCGGTCGCCGCCGAATTCGCCGGCTCGTTGCTCAGGCACGGGAACGCGGGCCAGTACACGCTGATGGGGAACGGGACGCAGCTCAACTTCCTGGCCGACTGGATATCGCTTTGGCCTTCACCCGAGGTCTACAGCCCGGGAGACCTTCTGATCGCCCTCGGGCTCGCGATCGCGGTGTTCATCTCGACTGCAACCCCAACCCGTATAGTGAGTTGACCCCGCCGTGATCATCTTCTGGATCTTCACGATCTTCGTCGGCGCCTCGGCCTTCGCCTTCGCGCTGATCGGGCTGCAGCTCGGAGTCGCGTGGTCGTTGCTCTATGCGGTCATCGCGATGCTCGCTGCGCGCGGAATCCTCAGCATCATTCGCCGTTCGTTGATTGTCCGCGAGCGCATGGCGCCTGAAAGCGATGTGCTGGTGCGCACGGTCGAAACCAACCGCGCAGTCTTCTGGAAGAGAGCGCTGTTCGCGGCCGCCGTTCCGGTGCTCTACATCGGCGTCATGTTTTTTGTCTTCGGCCTCTTGCCGGATGAAGCACTCGCTGCTCTGCCCCAGCTCTTGCAGTCGATCTTCACCCAGATGATCTACCTGTTTTTCCTGCTGGCGGCGAACTTCATGTTGTTCTTCGGCCCCTTCTACCTCTACACGCGGATCGGCAAGACGATGATCAACCCGGACGATGCCAACTTCGGGGTAGACATCGAAGACGTCCGTGGTCAGAAGGCGGCGGTCAACGAGATGAAGCGCATCCTCAAGCTCATCGAGCAGGGCCGTTTGTTCATAAAGGCCGGCGGCAAGCGCGAGCGCGGTGTGCTCATGGTTGGCCCGCCAGGCACTGGCAAGACGATGCTCGCAAAGGCCATCGCATCTTCGCTACACACCCCTATCTACATCGCCAACGGTGGCTCCTTCGCGGGCATGTTCCTCGGCATCGATGCCTTGAGCGTCTACCTCATGGTCCGCGCCGCGCGAAAGCGCGCCAAGGTGTGGGGCGGCTGCGTCGTGTTCATCGACGAGATCGACGCTCTTGGCATGCGACGGTCGGGACAGCAGGCCGGCGGAATGATGGGCGGCATGGGAGGCATGTTCGGTGGCGGAATGCTCGGCTTGAACATGCTGCTGGTTCTCATGGACGGCATCGACAATCCAGGGTGGATCGTTCGCCAACTGCGTGGACTGGTGAATTTGACGCTTGACGGAGTTTTCATCCCGCGAGTCATCGGAGTCAACGGAAGCAAGCTGCAGCTGCGAATTCCACCCCTCAAAGCGCCCAGCTACAACATCTTGTTCATTGGCGCGACCAACCGGCCGGCGGTGCTGGATGAGGCACTCACCAGACCGGGCCGCTTCGGGCGGCAGATCGTCTTCCGCCTGCCCGACCGTGAATCCCGGAAAGACATTGCGGCTCTCTATTTCGACAAGAAGGCTCATGATCCGGCTCTTGACACACCGAGCCGGCGTGAAGAGTTCTCGCGCATCACCGAGAACTACTCACCCGCTGACATTGAGCAGGTCCTCTCGCTGGCCCTGCTGTATGCGTTCGAGGACGGACGCGAGGCATTTAACTGGCCGGATATTCGCGAGGCCATGGGCAATGTCGAGGCGGGCCTTGCGATACCGGTCGAGTACAACGAAAAAGACAGGATAGCCGTCGCGCGCCACGAGCTCGGACATGCTGTTGCGTCTCACTTCTTCGAGCCCGATCACGCCCACGTTCGGCTCTCCATCCGGCGGAGGGCCAGCGCGCAGGGCGAGATCGGTGGCTATCACCTCTCTCTGCCTACCGAGGAGCAATACGGCGGTTCGAGGTTCCGCTCACAACTCGCTGCCGACATCCGCCACGGCCTCGGCTCGATTGCCTGTGAGCGCGTTTTTTACGGCGAAAACGCGGCTGGAGTTTTCGGAGACTTGAGGAGCGCCACAGCCATGGCCTGCCGGATGGTCGGGACCATCGGCATGGGCGCGGACGATCTCGATCCGAAGATGTCGGCAAAAGCCGCCAACATCGGTGAACACCTGATCTCGGTGTCGGAAGTGACGCAGGGCATACACGGAGAGTCGACGTGGGAAGGCGCCGTGCTGCATAACCCACGTGGGCGCCGCGTTGTGGCGCAGATACTCGGGGCGGCCTACATCGACGATTGGCGCCTGATGTACGTCAACAAGGAAGCCATCGACCAGGCGGCCGACGCCCTGATCAAACAGGGCGGGGAGCTGATGGGTGACGAGATCACCGGTCTGCTCGACTCTGTCGGCCTTCGCAAGCCGAATGAATCCGATCCCTACCCGGAGGACATGCCTTCCGTCCCGGAGCAGCGCCCTGAACTGAGGGCGGTCGAGGGCACGGCCTGATCCGACTCGCTTCGGCGATCCTTGGTGCAGTCGTTCTCGCCTCTTGGCCGGGCATCGCGGTCGCGCGGGATCCCGACGCCGGACTCAATCCCCACCACGAGGCGGCTCGCATCATCGGCGCCGAGCTGGCGATGCAGGACGCGACGAGAAGGCTTCAAGCGCTCGCCGCCGAGAAGCCGGACAGCATGGCCGACAGCGTCCGGCGCGAGCTCGCGATTGCGGCCGCGACCTATGACTTTCGGCAGGCAGCCCGCCAGGAGCAGATCCACGTCTACGCGGTCGCCGGCTACGACAGCGTCGAGTCGGCCGTTCTGCCGCTTTTGCCGGCGGGCGTTCGGAGCTCGTTTGAGGACTCGATCTCAGCCCTCCATCACCTCTACATCCTCGCGGGCATCGATGAGTACTACCTGGTCAACCCGCATTTCACGCATCCGTACTCGGACGCCGCGCCGCTGGGCGACCTGCGCTCCTTTTATCTCGAGGCGGAGCGCCGGTACGGGGTTGACGCCAGCTACCTGGCGTCGATCAACTTCATCGAGAGCAAGTTCGGGCGCGTGAACGGCCCTTCCTCAGCGAACGCGATGGGGCCGATGCAGTTCCTGCCGGGCACGTG
Organism: Candidatus Dormiibacterota bacterium; assembly: GCA_046727235.1. Lineage (GTDB taxonomy): Bacteria > Chloroflexota > Dormibacteria > Dormibacterales > Dormibacteraceae > 40CM-4-65-16. The sequence goes on along the minus strand of JBKPCF010000085.1, from coordinate 7,715 downwards.
GGCGAACTACGGAAACGGTGGAAACGTCATGGACCCGCACGACTCGATCCTGGCCGCGGCACGCTACCTCGTCCACTACGGCGCGCCTTACAACATGCGGCAGGCCATCTGGCACTACAACCTGGATTACGACTACGTCGACGCGGTCGAGATCTTCGCCCGGGCCTACCGGGCCAACCCGGGCTGGCTCGACCGGATGTACTACTGGGACACGTACGGCTGAGCGCAGGGGTAACCCTGCCGTGTTCCCCCTGCGTCGCGACGCTCAACGGCGCCTCGCGGGCACAGCCACCACCATCAACATTCGCGCCGGATTCGCGTCGCTAACCCCTTCCGGAGCTGTGGGTCTGTCGGAGTGGCCGCAAGGCGACGCATGGCAGACGGGCGGGTCACGCGAGTCGCGGCCGGAGTAAATCCGGCCGCCAGAGCTTCGTCGGCGGGATAGCGCAGGGGGAACCCTTTTGAATCGTTAGAGTAAGTACTCATGGAGTATCGGATCGAACAGTTGGCCAGGGCCGCCGGCGTGGCCGTGGACACCATCCGGTTCTACCAGGGCAAGGGCCTTCTCGACTCCCCACGCCGCGAGGGCCGCGTGACCTGGTACGGAGACGCCCACTTCGAGCGCCTGAAAAGGATCAAGGAGCTGCAGCAGCAGGGCTTCACCCTGACCGTGATCCAGCGCTTCCTCGCCGGAGAGCTCGAGGCCTCCGATGAGGCCCTGGTCGCCGCCGTCACCCGCCCGTCCGCGCCTCAGACCCTGACCCTGAGCGAGCTTGCCGAGCGCAGCGGCGTCGCGGAACCGCTGCTGCGAAGCCTGGAGCAGGCGGGGTTGCTGGTTCCGATCGAGGGCGGCGAGGAGCCCCTTTACCCGGCCGATGACCTCGAGGCGATCGCCGCCGGGATGAAGCTCATCGCGGCGGGCGTTCCCATCGGCTCGCTGCTGGAGCTGGGCAAGGAGCACGCCGCAGCCGTGGACAGGACGGCCCGGCAGGCAGTCGACCTGTTCGACCAGTACGTGCGCGAGCGAATCCAGGCCGAGGGCGGCGAGACGGAGGCCGCCGAACGCAAGCTGCTGCAGACGTTCAACGACCTGCTCGAAGCCAGCGGGACGCTCGTCCGCCACCACTTCCAGCGGACCGTGCTCCGCGCGGCGCGGGAGCATATCGAGAAGCGCGGATGATCGCCGCCACCACGGTTCGGGTCTGGGAGCTCGACCGCACGCCGGACCTCGCCGACCTGGTCACGGCGGCACGCGACGCGGGATACGAGGTGATGCTCATCGAAAGGCCGATGCCCGATGCGGTCAGCGTGGCCGCGATCGGGCGCGTCCTGGACATCGTCTCCGCGAAGGGAGGCGTGACGCTCGAGGATTCGAACGGCAAGACCATCGACTTCGAGTCGGGCGACAACCGGATCCTTGCCGCGTCACGACTGTGGCGGCGCATCGCATCGCCCGGCGCGCTGGCCGTCGGAGGTTTCGCCTATCGCACCGACCGCGATCCGGGCGGCGCGTGGTCGGGTTTTCCGGCGCTGCTGTTTCGGGTACCGGCGCTGACGGTGATGCGGAGACGTGGCCGCATGTTCGCGATCGCCGCCGCTCCCGAAGCCGAGGACCTGCTGGATCTCACGCCGGCCGCGCTGCGAGCTCCGGCGGCGCGCCGGCTCGAGGTCACGCCGCTACGCAATCCCCTCGCCTGGACGGCGGCGATCGAGAACGCCGCGGCTCGGCTGCGTGCAGGCGAGGCGGCGAAGGTGGTGCTCGCGCGCGAGGTTCTTGCCCGCGGAGACGGCGTGGTTTCGGCGGGCATGGTGGTGCGCGGTCTCCGCGCCGCGTACCCATCTTGTTTCACGTACCTGGTTGCCGGCGCCGACGGAACGGCGTTCGCGGGTGCGTCCCCGGAGCTGCTGATCCGCCGCTCGGGCAGACGAGCGTTCGCTCAACCGATGGCAGGGTCGGTGGCTCGGGGGACGACCGACGCCGACGACGAACGCCTGGCGCAAATGCTCGTCGAGAGCGCCAAGGACGAGGCCGAGCACCGCCTCGTCTCTGATTTCGTCGTCCGCGCGCTCCAGCCGTTCGCAACGCGAGTCACCGCGGGCGAGCCGGTGGTCGTCCGCTTCACCAACATCCAGCACCTCGCCACGAGCGTCGAAGCCGAGCTGGCAGATCCAGGCGCCGATGCACTCACCATGGCGGCCGCGCTGCATCCAACTCCTGCCGTAGGCGGCTGGCCGCGTGAGGCCGCGGATGTCCTCATCGACGACCTGGAAGGCATGGAGCGCGGTTGGTACGCGGGCGCGGTCGGCTGGATCGATGGAAGCGGCGACGGCGAGCTGGCGGTGGCGCTGCGCTGCGGCCTGCTGTGGGAGGACGGCGCGCGACTCTACGCCGGCGTCGGCGTGATGCCCGACTCCGACCCTGCTCGCGAGCTGGAAGAGACCGAGCTGAAGTTCAAGGCCTTGCTCACAGCGCTCGTCTGATGGAAGCAACCATCAACGGCGCGCGCATTCATTACGAGCGCGCCGGCTCGGGCCTCCCGGTCATTTTTCTGCACGCCGGAATTGCCGACTCGCGCATGTGGGAACCCCAGGCCCGCGAGCTGGCCAGGCACTTCGACGTGATCTGTCCCGATCAGCGTGGGTTTGGGCGCTCCGAGCTCCCGCCGATGCGCTGGTCGCCGGTGGCGGACCTGCTGGCTTTGATCGACGACCTCGACCTGAAGCCGGTGCATATCGTCGGCTGTTCGATGGGTGGCAGCCTCGCGATCGATTTCGCGATCACGCATGCACAGCGCGTCTCGAAGCTCGTGCTGGTCGGGCCTGCGATTGGTGGCGCCAACTTCGGAAAGAAGTATCCGGAGGTCTTTGCTGAGGTACGCGCCGCGGACGAGTCGAAGGACATGGACGCTTTGAATCGGGCGGAGATGTACCTGTTTCTTGACGGCCCGCGGCGTCGCCGCGGCTACGTGAGGCAGCCGCTGCGCGACCTGTTTCTCGATATGAACGGCGCCAACATGAACATCGATTGGGCAAGCGCCACGGCCGACGACATCGATCCGCCCGCGATCGATCGACTGGACGAAATCTCAGCGCCGACTCTGGTCGTGGTCGGCGACGAAGACGTCCCGACGATCTTCGACGCGGTCGAGGCCTTGATGGAAAGGGTCCCGCACGCGCGCAAGGCCGTGATTCACGATGCCGCCCACCTGCCCAACCTCGAGCACCCCGCTGAGTTCAACCGGATCGTGCTCGAATTTCTGCTGGCGGACTAACCCTTCAGCGCGGAGGCCGCCGCCTCCCAGCACAGTCGATGACCGCTGACGCTGTCCTCACGCTTGAAGCGCACGACGACCATCGTCGGCGTCGGCGCGGCGATGGCGTCAGCGATCGCCGGCTCGAGGCCGGAGCGGTCGGAGACGGGGCTGTACACGAGCCCATAGAGCCGCGCGACCTGCGACAGGTCGAGCCCGAGCGGAGTCGCGAAGATCTCCTCGAAGACGTCCTGGTGCTCGGCCTGGGGCAGGAAGTTGAAGACCCCGCCGCCGTTGTTATCGCAGACGACGAGGGTGGCCTTGATGCCGTGGCGCTGCAGCGCCCACAGGCCGTTCATGTCGTGATACAGGGAGAGGTCACCGAGAAGCAACACCGTGGGGACCGCGTCCCGGCCGGTCGCGACTCCAAGCCCGGTCGACACCAGGCCATCGATGCCGCTCGCGCCCCGGTTGGCGAAGAAGCGCTGCCGCGGCCGAGCCGGCGGCCAGAACGAGTCGGCGGCGCGAATCGGCATGCTCGAGCCGATGAACACATGGCCCGGGTCAGGGAGACGTGCGCTGAGAGCCTTGACCACGTGCCCTTCGTGAATCGGCGTCCCCACGAGGGTCGCGGCGATCGCGGCGGTGGCACGCTTTCCCGCGCCCACCCACTCGTCGCGCCACACCGAGCGATCCAGCGTGGGCAGCGCTTCGAGGAGCGGCTGCGGATCGCAGGCGACCAGGTTCGTGGCCACATGGTCCTCGTCACGCCAGGCCTGGTCGGGATCGATCAGAAACGTGGGCGCGGCGGCGGCGGCAAGCCAGCGGTTGAGCACGCGCGACGTCGGCGTTGCGCCCAGTCGGACGACGAGGTCCGGGCCATGCTGCAGCGACCAGCCGGCGCGGAGCAGGGCTTCGTAGGACTCGACCGCCGCGCCGGCCTCGACGCGCCTGAGCTGCGAGGTTGGCTCGGCGAGGATCGGCAGGCCCAACCGCTGCAGCGGAGCGGCCAGCCGCTCGCCTTCGCGAATCTCGCCCGCCACGATCAGGGGTCGCTGCGATCGCTGGAGCGCCGATGCAAGCGCGGCGACCTGCGCCTGGTTGGGCTGGAGGCGGCCGGTCGTCGCAGACTGCGCCGGGGCGGAGACGGCGGCCGGGATGTGGCCGGGCGGCGGAACCAGCGGCTCGCGGAACGGAAGGTTCAGGTGGACCGGGCCGGCGGACGCTTCCGCGACGGCGCGCGCGGCAATCCGGCGCCAGAACCGCGCCGCGCCGGGCAGCTCGACCGGCACGCCGGGGTCGAAGAACCACCGCACGGCGGTGCCGAACAGGCGCTGCTGGTCGATCGCCTGGTTGGCGCCCACGTCCTGAAGCTCAGGAGGCCGGTCGGCGGTCACGACGATCAGCGGCGTGCGCGAATAGGAGGCTTCGACTACCGCGGCGTGCAGCTCAGCGGCCGCCGTGCCCGAGGTCGTCAGGACGAGCGCCGGCTTACCGGTTGCCTTGCCGAGCCCTACTGCAAAGAAAGAGGCGCATCTCTCGTCGATATGAACGATGACCTTGATGCGCGGATGTCGCTGAAGCGCCATCGCGACCGGCGCCGAGCGCGATCCCGGCGACACGCAGGCAAACTCCACGCCCTGCGCCGCCAGCTCGTCGACGAAGGTGGCGGCAAAGCTCTGTGCAGTGTCAGTCATAGGATGGGATGTCGCTCGTGATTCTGGACGTTGGGGACGCCAGCCTGAGCTACTTTGTCGCCGGCACCGGCCGGCCGGTGACGCTCCTGCATGGTTTCACGCAGAGCGGCCGCAGCTGGCGCGAGGTCATCGCCAAGATGCCCGAAGGCTGGAAGTGGATCGTGCCCGACCTGCGGGGTCATGGCGAAACCCAGATCTGGAAGGGCTCGTCGTGCTCGATGGACGCGTGCACGGAGGACATGGTCAAGCTGTGGGACGCCCTCGAGGTTGAGAAGAGCCACCTCGTCGGCTATTCGATGGGCGGCCGGCTCGCGCTCCACATCGCGGCGCACAAGCCGGAGCGCGTGCTTTCGGTCCTCACCATAGGCGCGCACGCCGGGCTGGACGAAGACGCCCGGAAGGGGCGGAGGCAGGGCGACGAGGCGCTCGCGAGCCGGATCGAAAGGGACGGCCTCGAGGCGTTCGTCGATTACTGGGGCTCGCTCCCCCTGTTCGCCGGCCTCGAACGTAGAGGTCCGAACTACGTTGCGGAGGTGCGTGCGGAGCGAATGCGCAACCACGTTGCCGGCCTTGCATGCTCGCTGCGTGGAATGGGCGCCGGATCGATGCAGCCGCTGTGGGACGGGCTCGCCGGCGTCACGTTTCCGTCCACTTTTGTCGCGGGTCAGCTGGACCACGGCTACGTCGCGTCAGCGCGCAGGCTGGCCACCACCGTGCCCAACGGCCGCGTCGAGATCGTGCCTCGGGCCGGCCACGCCGTGCACCAGGAGCGCCCCGAAGCGTTTTCGCGGGTGCTCGGTTTTCACCTGGCCGCGGCCACGGCCGTCGGCGTCTCGCCTTCGAGCTCGACCTCGGACTGAACACCGGCCGCATAGTGAGCGGCGCCCATCCGCTCGCGGTCGAGCATGCCTCCGTGGTCGATCCGGCGCAGGACGAAGTGGCCGTGCCCAGCGCGCGCCAGGAGCTCAACCTCGTGCGCGACATCGGCAGGCCGGCGCGTTGTGATCAGCGGCGCGTTCACAGCAGGATCCCGATCGTGAACAGCAGCGAGTAGGCCATCTCGGCCACCGCCATCCGCCTCAGCGCTTTGACGAGCTCGGGCGCGGAGGTGGTGGCGAAGGCGGTGCGCACCGGCACCGAGGCGATCGGTATCCCAAAGTGCATCGCCATCACCGTGACGCCGGCGAGCTTGGTCACGAAGATCACGATCGGGACGGCAAACGCCGCGCTCACCAGGACCAGCAGCAGGATGCGCGTGCCCCGCCGGCCGAGCCTGGTCGCCAGCGTGCGCTTGCCCGCGGCCGCGTCGGTCTCGATGTCGCGCAGGTTGTTCAGGAGAAGGATCGCGGCGGCGAGAAATCCAACACCGCAGCCGAGCAGCACGCTGAGCGTGGTGATCCGTCCGGTCTCGACGTAGGCGGTGCCCACCGTTGCCACCAGGCCGAAGAAGAGAAAGGCAAAGACTTCGCCGAGGCCGTAGTAGCCGTAGGGCCTCGGCCCACCCGTGTACATCCAACCGGCGAGGAGACACGCCACACCGACAAGCAGGAGGCGCCAGTCGACGGCAAGGCTCAGCACAGCGCCGGCGAGGGCCGCCAGTCCAAAGCCGGCGATCGCCGCCCAGCGAACCTGCGCCGGATCCACCACTCCCGAGGACGAGGCGCGCAGCGGGCCGACGCGGATGGCGTCGGCGCCACGGACGTAGTCGGAGTAGTCGTTGGCCAGGTTGACGCCGACCTGTATCGCGAGCGCGACCACGAGCGCGAGCAAACCCGCCCACCACCTCGCGCCGCCCTCGTGAACGGCGACTGCGGTGCCGGCGAGCACCGGCGCGACGGACGCGGCGAGGGTCACGGGACGTACGGCCGACCACCACACGTGCGACGCGCTCATCGACGCCGGCGCGCTGACCATCGCCTAGGGACGCTTGGGAAACTTCGAGAAGTTTGGCTTCCGTTTCTGCACGTACGCGTCGCGACCCTCCTGCGCCTCTTCGCTCATGTAGTAGAGGAGGGTCGCGTCGCCGGCCAGCTGCTGGATCCCGGCGAGGCCATCGTCGACGGCGTTGAGGCCTGCCTTGAGCAAGCGCAGCGCGAGCGGGCTGAGCTCGAGCATCCGGCGACACCACGCGAGAGTTTCCTTTTCGAGATCGGCGAGCGGCACGACCTTGTTGACCAGGCCCATGTCCAACGCCTGCTGCGCGTCGTACTGCTCGCACAGGAACCAGATCTCCCGAGCCTTCTTCTGACCGACGATGCGAGCGAGAAGGCCCGCGCCGTATCCACCGTCGAAGCTGCCTACTCGGGGACCGGTCTGGCCGAACCGCGCGTTGTCGGCGGCGACGGTCAGGTCACAAACGACGTGCAGGACGTGCCCGCCGCCGATCGCGTAGCCCGCGACCATCGCAACCACCGGCTTGGGAAGGCGGCGGATCTGGATCTGCAGGTCGAGCACGTTGAGTCGCCCGGTGCCTCCCGAGTCCACGTATCCATCGTCGCCGCGGATGCTCTGATCACCCCCGGAGCAGAACGCCTCGGTGCCGGCGCCGGTGAGGATGACGACCCCGATCTGCGGGTCGTCGCGCGCCGCCTCGAAGGCCTTTGACATCTCGACCACGGTCTGGGGCCGGAACGCATTGCGGACCTCGGGCCGGTTGATCGTGATCTTCGCGATGCCTTTCCAGGTGTCGTAGAGAATGTCGGCGTAGTTGCCTGAGCGGGCCCATCGAGGCCCATCCGGATCTTTCAAGTCATCACTCCTAGAGCGA
>JBKPCF010000084.1:0-11570 GCA_046727235.1 Candidatus Dormiibacterota bacterium | reverse complement strand
AATGGTTGCTTGGCCGGAACCCAGCGTTATGGCTTCTTACAGATGAGCGATTTCGAGAGCGAGCTCGACCAGGAGCTGCACCGGGTGCTCGACCCGATCGCGGCGACGCCGGTACCGGCTCGCCGGGCTGTGCATTCGCGCCCCTCGGCCAGGACGATCGCCGGCGGTGCCGGCGCTGCGCTCGGTCTCAAGCTGCTGACCGGTGTCGCCGTCGCTGCCGCGGCAGTTACCGTTGCCGGCGCGGCGACGACTGGCAGCCTGAACCCGGTCGACTGGGGTCAGCAGGTGAAGCAGCAGGTCGAGACCTGCAAGGCCCAGCTCGCCGACGGTCAGCATGGGATCGGCGACTGCGTCAGCGGTTTCGCGAGCCAGCACGGCGCTTCAGTCGCGAGCGGCGCGCGCCACCACGGAGACACCAACCCGCACGGAAACAACGGCGCCAGCGGAGGAAGCAACTCCGGCGGCCACGGCAAGGACAAGACCAGGGACAAACCCTCGACGCCCAAGGCTGGGTAGCTTCGGGGGCCGTAAGACGGCCCCCACTCAAGACCCCTTCCTCTCGTGGGGCCGGGCCGCAAGGTTCGGCCTCCGTTCTTTGTGCAAATCCCCCTACGTGGCGAAAGGACACGCCCGAGGGAAGGTCACGTATGAAGGAAGAGAGGGCGGCGCGGGCCCTCTCTCCACCATCACTTCTTTATACGGATATCGCGGCGCACTGACCCTGGGCCGCCTTTCCCACGACGTTCATGGTCGGCGTTGGGCCATCACTGAGATGCGGGGCGGGCGCGTCGTCGAAGCACCGTAGGCTTCCGGCGATGTGGTTGCCGTCGATCAGGTTTCCGTCATCGATTGCAGTCCGGTTGTCGGTGTGGTTGACGTTTCCGGCCACGACGTTGTGGCTGAAGCCGTCCCAGCAAGTGCGCAAGCCGCTCACCGAGGCCGAGCCGCCGATCACGTTGTTGGCGCTTTACCTTCTTATGCGTTGACCGTCGGGCGTGTCGATCACCGTGACTCCAAGGGCGGCCAGCCTGGCGCGGAGCTGATCCGAGCGGGCGAAATCCCTGGCGGCGCGCGCCTCCTCGCGTTCCGCGAGCAGCTCGGCGGCGCCGTCGGGGAGCGGCAGCTGCTGGGCGAGCCGGTCCAGGTCCAGGCCCAGCACGCCGTCCCACGCCTTGAGCAGCTCGGCACGGGTGCGTGGTGGCACCGAAGAGTGAGACAGCTCCGCCACCAACGCCATCACGGAGGGAAGGTCGAGGTCGTCCGCGATGGCGGCTCGAAAGCGCGCCTCCCATTCGGAGGCGTCACCCGAGTCCTGTGCTGACGACCACTCCACGAAGCGTTCGCGCAGCTGCCGCAGCGCTCGATCCGCGCCGGCCAGACCCGCAGTGCTGAAGTTCAACGGCGAGCGGTACTTTGCCTGCAGCGCGAGGTAGCGAAACGCAAGCGGCTCGAATCCTTGTTCCTCGAGCTCGGTGATCCGGAAGAAGTTGCCCGCCGACTTCGCCATCCGCGTGCCCGAAAGCATCAGCAGCCCACCGTGCATCCAGAGGCTGACGACACGGTGGCCGGTCACCGCCTCGGACTGCGCGATCTCCGCCTCGTGGTGCGGAAAAACGTTGTCGGCGCCGCCGGTGTGGATGTCGAAGCGCTCACCGAGGATCGACATCGACATCGCCGAGCATTCGATGTGCCAGCCGGGGAAGCCCGACCCCCACGGGCTCGGCCACACCTGCTGGCGATGCTCGCCCGCCGCCTTCCACAGCGTGAAGTCGCCGGGGTGCTTCTTTCGCGGATCAGGTTCCCCACGCACGCCCTCGAGCAGCTTGTCTGTCGTATTGCGCGACAGCCGGCCGTAGCCCGGGAACGTTGCGATGTCGTAGTAGACGTTGCCGTCGATCTCATAGGCATGGCCTTTTCGAATCAGCGTCACGATCAGCTCGAGCATCTGCGGGATGTAAGCCGTGGCACGAGGGAACTGATCGGCCGGCCGAATGTTGACCTTGCGCGCGTCCTGCATGAACGCGCCGGTGTAGGCGGCGGCGATCTCCTCGGTCGTCTTGCTCTCCAGTCGCGCGGAGACCAGCATCTTGTCCTCGCCGCGGTCGAAGCTGTCGTCGGTGAGGTGTCCGACGTCTGTGATGTTCATCACCTGTTCGGTCTGATACCCGAGGTACTCGAGGCTGCGGCGCAGGAGGTCCGGCAGCATGAACGTCCTCAGGTTGCCCACGTGGACGTATCGGTATACGGTCGGGCCGCACGAGTAAATCCGCACGACGCCGGCTCGCAGCGGCTCGAGCTCTTCCTTCGTCCGAGTGAACGTGTTGTACAGCCGCACCCGGGGCAGGTTCATCCCGAATCTATCCTCTCAATTAGTGAAGGCCGTGCGTCTCGAGGGAACCTCTGTCTCCGCCAGGGACATAAAAGGACGCGTGCTCGTGCATGACCTCGGCCCGGACCTGCGCAAAGGCGCGCTGCTCGACGAGACCCACCTCGACCGCGTGCGCAAGAGCGGCGAAGTCCACGTCGTCGAGCTGGAGCCCGGTGATGTGCACGAGGACGAGGCTGCTCGGCGGCTGGCCGCCGCCCTCGCCGGCCCGGGACTCGAGGCGACGCCTCCCGTCCAGAGCCAGGCTCGGGTCGTCGCCCGTCACCGGGGGCTGGTTCGGGTGCGCGGCGAGACTGTGGACGCGATCAACTCGCTCGGCCATATCTCGGTCTTCACCCTGATGGACGGCCAGGCGGTGGCCGAGGGCGAGGAGGTCGCAGGGTGCAAGGTGACGCCGGTCGCCGTGCCCGGCGGGCTGCTCGAGGAGGCTGAGCGCCTCTGCCGTGAGAAAGGACCGGTGGTCGAGCTCCTGCAGTTTCGACCGCTCAAGACGTTCGTGGTCGCAACAGAGCGCCTGAAGCCGAAGGCGCGCGAGCTCTTCCGGGCTGCAGTAACGGCCAAGCTCGGCTGGTACGGAGCGATTGTGCTGGCGGTGCGAGAGGTCGCGCGCACGCCTGAATCGGTGGCTGCGGCGTATCGGGAGGCGGTTGAAAGTGGAGCCGAATTGGTGGTGTTCGCGGGAGCCTCAGCGATCGACCCCCTCGATCCCGCGTACGCCGAGCTCACCCATGCGGGCGGCCAGGTGCTTCAGCTCGGCGCGCCGATGCATCCCGGCAGCATGCTGTGGCTCGGCAGCCTGCGCCAGGCGGCCGTCGTGGGTGTGGCCTCATGTGCCGGTTTCGGCCGGAACAGCTCGCTGGACCTGCTTCTGCCCTTTGTCTTCGCGTACGGCCGCGCCGACGCAGGAGACCTTCGGCGGCTGGGCCATGGCGGCCTGATCGAAGCCGGGGCGGGGAGGCGGTTTCCTCCCTACTCGTGAACGATTCGGGGCATCTCCAGGGACGGCCACTCCCGCTCTCGCATCGCGCCCAGGTACCTGTCGACTTCCGTCACCAGCGGCGCCAGCCAAAGGCCTTTGTGGCCTGGGAGGTAGGGGCGCAGATAGTTGGCTCCGCTGCGCCACTTGTTGACCGCGCCGCGCCGGTTGTGGCGCGTGTAGTGGAGGCACCCGGCCGCGACCTGGATCAGGCCCTTGTAGAAACCTGAGTCGGGACCTTTGCGGTCTGGAGTCCACTCCCGCTCCCAGACCTCGTGCGCTTCCCAGTAACGGCCGCTGTTAAAGAGGTCGACCCCCTCGGTCAAGAGAGAGCTCATCGCGATAATCGGTTGGTGGACGAGACACCGTCCGAGTACTCGCGAGTCAACCTCTCGAGCGATCCCATCTACCGATACCTTCGCATCACGAAGGGCGGGCCGGAAGGCGTGGCCGGCGAGGCCGCAGAGCAGGACCTGGTCGATGCGGCGTGGCTGCAGCGGCTTCGACGCATCCACCAGCTGCAGAGCGCCTGGTGGGTGTTCGCGACCGCGGAGCATTCGAGGTTTCAGCACGCGCTCGGGGCAATGCACCTGGCCGGTGAGTGGGCGCGCCATCTCCACCCCTCACTGAAGGTTGCGTGCGGCGACGTCCCCTCCTCACAGCTCGTGGAAGAGACGATGCGAATGGCGGGCCTCCTGCATGACGTCGGTCACGGCCCGTTCGGCCATTTCTTCGACGAGAACTATCTCGACACCTGGGGCATCGACCACGAGGTCATCGGGCGCGCCCTGATCACGGGGCCGTTGGCCGGCTTGATCCGAGAGCTCGGCGCCTCCCCGTCGGCAGACTTCGAGCCTGGAGAGCGCATCGACCCCCGCTGGGTGGCATACCTGATCTCGGCCACGGCGCTGGACGGGTTCACGCCTCCGGGTTGGCTGGCGGCCCTGCAGCCCGCGCTGACCGGCGCTTTTTCGGCCGACAACATGGATTACGTCCCTCGCGACTCTTATATATGCGGGGTGTCGGCCGGGCCGGTCGACGTGCAGCGCATTCTTCATTACTCCTTCATATCCGAGCGTGGACTGACGCTTCACGCGCACGCGGCCGAGGCGCTCTACATGTTTCTCAACTCGCGCCTCTACCTCTATCACCAGGTCTATTTCCACAGGACCGTGCGGCGGATCGACCTCCAGCTGCGCGAGGTTTTCCGGCCGACCGTTGAGCTCTTGCTGGGGGGCAATCCTCTCGAGCGCCTGCACCGGTTCATGCCGCTGACCGAGTGGTCGCTGCTGTCCGACGTCGACCGGTGGGCGCAAGGGAGTGGTGACTCGCGTCGACGCGAGCTGGGCGAGGCATGGGCCGCGGTGGTGGCGCGGAAGCTGAAGTGGAAGCTCATCTACCAGGGCCACACCGACGCGCGGGACGTCCCGAGCGCTGCGCTGTCCGTGACGCGCGAACAGTTCGCCCACCAGCTGCGCGAGCGCCTGCCTTCGAGCCTGCGCAACATCGTCTTCGAGGTCGACGTGGCGGCGCAGGAATCGCGCGCGTTCAACCCGATGACGGAGACGGCGGACATCCTTTTCTATGAGCCGCTGGAGGACAGCTACCGGCAGAGCCGTGTGCTCGACCTGTTCAAGCGGTTGCCCGTCCGCATGGCGCTCTTTCGGATCTTCGCCCACGACGAGACGCACCGGCGCGAGCTGATCAAGGCGGCGAACGAGGTCCTGGGTCTTACGGCCTAGAAGTCGTCGTCGCCTCCGCCGAAATCGTCATCGCCGCCTCCGCCGAAATCATCGTCGCCGCCGAAGTCGTCGCCGCCGTCTTCGCCCGAGCTCACCGTTGCGAACGTGGAGACGAGGCGGCGCAGGGCGTGCTTGCCGCAGTGCGGGCACGCCGGGTCGGGCGAGGCGTAGCTGCTCAGCAAAGAGGACGATCGCTTCCCGCATTCCTCGCACCGGTACTCGTAAATGGGCATCCTTACGATTATCGCCGTGATTCCGATCGACCGCGTCCGTGCGGCCGCCGAGCGTGCCCGGCCGCACATCATGCGGACGCCGATGGTCCCGGTCGACGGCGCATCGCTGAAGCTCGAATGCCTGCAGCCGACCGGCAGCTTCAAGGTGCGTGGTTTTTTCGCGGCGGCCCTGGCCCTCCCGGCCGAACGCCTTCGCCAAGGCCTGATCACGGTCAGCGCCGGCAACGCGGCGCAGGCATGCGCCTACGCCGCGCACAAGCTCGGCGTGTCGTGCCGGGTTGTCATGTACGACACGGCCCCCGCCCCCAAGATCGATGGCGTCAAGCGCTGGGGGGCGAAGCCGGTCCTTCTTCCTCGGGACGACGTGCTGGCGTGGCTGGCCGCGGAGAAGTGGAGGGGGGAACCCGAGTCCTTTCTCCATCCCTTCGCCGAACCCGAGGTGATCGCCGGCCACGGCAGCCTGGGCCTCGAGCTCCTCGAAGACATGCCTGGCCTGGCGAGGGTCGTAGTGCCGGTCGGCGGGGGAGGGTTGATCAGCGGCATCGCTTCGGCGATCAAAAGCGTCCGGCCCGAGGTCGAAATTGTCGGCGTCCAGTCGGATGGTTATCCGATGTGGAGCCGGGTGTTCGAAGCGGGTGGGCCCGTGACGATCAGGCCGGACACGATCGCGGACGGAACGACCGCTCCATTCGACGCCCGGATGTTCGAGCTGCTCCAGGAGTGCGTCGACCGATGGCTCCTCGTGCCCGAGCCCAGGCTGAGGGCTGCGATTCCAGAGATCGCCGTGGCCGCGAAAGTGGTCGCCGAGGGCGGAGGAGCCCTGGCTTACGCGGCCCTCGAGCAGCTGTCACCGGGCCCGACCACCGTCGCCGTGGTCAGCGGAGGCAACATCGACCCGAAGCTCCTGGCGTCCCTCATGTCGCCCGCACCATCCCCCACGGCCCGCGTCTGACCAGGGCCACCAGCATCCACACGAACAGGGCGGTGTCCGGGATCCACACGATCAGCCCGACAACGTAGAAGCTGGTCGGAAAGGCATACCCGGTCGTCGACGCGTAGGCGCTGCTGTTGAAGATGTTGACCAGGTTGAGCGGACCTTGCAGGGCGCCGAGCCCCAGGAGCACCAGCACCACGTAATAGATCCAGGTCCAGCGCTGGAGCGCTCCGATGATGAAGAACACGCAGATGCCGACACCGATGACGACCCCGACCCACATGATGCCGTTCATGAACGTCGTCATTGACTGCACCAGCTCTGCCGGCGGAGGTGAGACGTCGGGGTTGAGGGCCGCCTGCCGTTGGAAGCTCTGGTCCATGATCGTCGCCACCATTCCGCTCATCCAGAACGGAAGCGAGAGCGAGTAAAGGGCCGACAGGGCGTACCACCCTGCAACCGCATACTGCAGCGGCCTTGTCCAGGAGGTAGGGGTGCGAACCAAGCGAGGCGCGACGTACGGCGTACCCGCGTAGTACGGCGCACCGACCGGCTGCCACGCCGAGCCATTCCATCGGTACCGGCCGTCGGGGGAGAGCGTGCTGACCCACTGCGCCCCGTCCCAGTAGTACATCCCGTCCTGCGAGATTCGCGCACTCAAGCGCTGAGGACCTCCTCGCAGATTATCAGCGCCGACTGTATGTCCCCGGCATCGATGCCGTAGTGGGTGACGAACCGCATGCGGCGGGGACCCATGTAGTCGCTGAGCAGCCCGAGCCGAGTGCACGCGTCGGTGAACTTCGGCGCGGACATGTTCTCGAGGTCGAAGTAGACGAGGTTCGTCTGCACGCGGCGCAGGTCACACCGCACTCCCGGCAGCTCCGACAGGCCTTCGGCCAGGGTGCGCGCGTTGGCGTGATCCTCGGCGAGGCGGTCGACCATGTGGTCGAGGGCGATCAGCCCGGCCGCGGCGAGGACTCCCACCTGCCGCATGCCTCCGCCCAGACGCTTGCGCCAGCGACGCGCTTCTTCGACCGACTCCTCCGACCCGCAAAAGATGCTGCCGATCGGGCACGCCAGGCCTTTCGACAGGCAGAACGTGACCGTGTCTGCACAGGCGGCGATCTCCCTCGCCTCCACGCCAAGGGCGACAGAGGCGTTGAAGATCCGCGCGCCGTCGAGGTGGACTCGCAAACCCTGCGCACGAGCGGCATCGCTCGCCGCGCGCAAGTCCTCGAGCGGCCACGCGATCCCACCGTGCCGGTTGTGCGTGTCCTCGAAGGTGACCGCGGCGGTAATGGGTTGGTGTGGATCGTCGCGGGGCCGAACCGCGTCGAGTATCTGCTGCGGCGACATCACGCCGGCTTCGGTGGCGATCGGCCGGATCTGCACCCCGCACACCGCCGCCGCGCCGGCGGTCTCGTACCAGAAGGCATGCGACTCAGCGTCGGCGATCAGCTCCTCGCCCCTCTGGGCGCCGACCGCGATCCCGATCAGGTTGCCCATTGTGCCGCTCGGCACGAACGTGGCGGCGGCCTTGCCCATTCGCTCGGCCGCCACCTCCATCAGCCTGTTGGCGGTGGGGTCGTCGCCGAAGACGTCATCGCCCAGGGGGGCCTCGACCATCGCCCGGCGCATCTCGGGACTCGGCATTGCCACCGTGTCCGAGCGGAGGTCGATGGTCGCCACGCCCTTAATCTAACGGGCGAGTGCGAGCCGAACTCATACTGGCGCGCGGCCGGATCCGCACCCTGGGACGCACAGGTCTGACCCCCCAAACCCATCTTGCGGTCGCGGGCGGGAGGGTCATGGCATGCGGAGGTCGGGAGGTCATGGGCCTGCGCGGCCCCCGAACGCGGCTCGTCGACCTGGACGGAGCAGCGGTCCTGCCTGGCTTCAACGACGCCCACGCCCATGTCGTCTACTACGGCCTCACTCGATTCGCCGCCGACCTCACCGGGGCGCGGGGCATCGATGACCTGCTCCAGCGCCTGCAGGAGCACGGGCAATCGCTCAAGCCCGGCGAGTGGCAGCAAGGCATGGGCTACCGGACCGACGAGCTGACCGAGCGCCGCCAGCCCCACCGCAGCGAGCTCGACCGCATCACCGCCGACCGTCCTGCCTTCATCGATGAGCGCGGCGGGCATGCCCGGGTCGCCAACTCGGCCGCTCTGGCGGCGGCGGGGATCACGTCGGAGACGCCGAATCCACATGGCGGACGGATCGGCCGCGACCTGAACGGCTCTCCGAACGGCTTGCTGCTCGAGTCGGCGATGCGGTTGGTCGCGGACGTCCAGCCCCATCCCGCTCTCGGACGCCGAATCGAAGGAATCCTGCAGGCCCAGGACCTGCTGATCTCGCGTGGAATCACATCGGTGGGCGCGGCCGTGAATCGCGGGTTCGCGGACGACCTGCGGGCTTTCGAGCAGCTCGCGTGCGACGGCCGGCTCAAGGTGCGCGTCAACGAGTTCCTGTCGTGGGAATTGCTGGAGGCGGCGGCCGCCCTCGGCTTTCGGGCGGGGTTCGGCGGCTCGATGGTGCGAGCCGGCCCGATCAAGGTCTTTGTCGATGGCGGCGCCGAGCGCGTAGCGATGCGCTCGGGGGGTGGTGGCGTGTGGCGCACGACACCCGATGAGCTGCGCGAGCTGGTCGGCCGAGCGACTGCGGCGGGGTTGCAGGTCGCTGCCCACGCCATCGGCGACGCGGCGATCGAAGCGATGTGCGATGCGGTCGAAGCGGCGGCCGGACGTGGAATGCGGCACCGCGTCGAGCACTGCACCATCTGCCCACCCGACCTGCAGGCCCGGCTGGCCAAGCTCGGGATGGTCGCGGTCATGCAGCCGATGGCCGCTCGTTTCGGGCGCGTGGCCTCGGCCATCTTCTTTCCGGTCCGGGACAGGACTCACCTCGCGCCGCACCGGGGCCTCCTTCGCGCCGGCGTCCAGGTCGCCTTCAGCTCCGACCTTCCGGTCGCGACGGATCCGAATCCCTGGCCTGGAATTCGCGTGGCGGTCGACGACCAGGTGAACGGCATCAGCATGCTCGCCGCCTTGCGCGCCTACACGGTCGGCGGCGCGTATGCCAGCTTCGAGGAGAGCCAGAAGGGCACCCTGGACCCTGGGATGGTCGCGGACATGCAGGTGTACCGCGGCGATCCGCTCACCGACGGCGAGGCCGGATGGGAAGACCTCCGCCCAAGTGCGGTGTTCGTGGGCGGAGTGAGGGTTTTCGGGACGCTCTAGGGCTCGATGATCTCCACGATCTCGATCTCACCCACCTCGGCCATCGGCGCGACTTCGGACACAGTGGTCCTGGCTGTCCGTGTCCGTCGCGACGTCGGGGCGCGCCTCGTGCTGGTCCGCCGGGTGGAGGTTGCTGGCCGCGGAGCCGCGGAGCGGGCCGCCGGCTTGCGGCTGGTGGTCGCAGCTTTGCGCGGCCGGCTCGTGGACTTCCGCGTCGGGCTCGTCGCGCGGCGGCGCGGCGACTTCGCGCCCGAGCCTCCCACCGCGATCTGACGGGCTTGTTTGGTCAGCACGTCGATGCGCTTGAGCACGTTGTTGACATCGGCCCGAGTGCTGGCCCGCCGGACCTGGGTCTGCAGCGTCTTGATGGCCGCGCGTGCGGTTTTGTCCGCATCCTTCAGCCGGCGCTCTACCTGCCTGCGAAGGTCGGGCGGGACGCGCCCTTCAGCCTCCTTGAGCGCGCGGCGTCCGGCGCGGACTGCTCGATTGACAAGGCCGGATGATCTTGATGAGCGCTTCTTCTTAGCCATGCATAACCTCCATCAAGAAGCCGCGCGGAGCGGTTGACGCACCGCATTAGAATGGGCCGCTAGCTTGACCACAGCCCCCGAACGACACCTTATCAAGAAGTACGCGAACCGCAAGCTGTACGACACCCGCACCAGTCGATACATCACGCTCGACGGAATCGCGCAGCTGGTGCGGGACGGCCACGAGGTGATAGTCGTCGATCGCGACAACGGGAACGACCTGACCCAGGTGACGCTTTCGCAGATCGTGCTGTCGGAGGAGAAGCGCGGACCGGCCCGCATCGTCGACGCCGGCGGCGAGATGCTCCAGGAGCGCGGTCAGGCGTTGCTCGATTACGTGCGGAAGACGCTCAACGTGCCTTCCGACATCCGGACGCAGGTCGAGCGGAGGCGCGAAGGCCTCGAGACGATGGCGGACGACGCCATCGAGCGAACACTCCGGAGGCTGCGGATTCCGACCCGACACGACATCGACCGCATCAACGCCCGGTTGGACCAGATGGCGTCGCAGCTGCGGAAGTCCGGCCTCTCGAATGGAGCTAGGACGGCACCGCGTAAACGAAAGGTTTCCCGCTGATCACAGACGTGATGCGGACGTCGTTTTCGACCCGGTAGGTCACTTCCCTCACGCGCCGGTCGGCGCGCAGCTGCTGCGTCATCAGGTCCGCGAGCCCGGAGAGGCGGTTCAAGTCTCCGATCACCGAGAACGTCCATGGCTGAGGCACTGGCGAACCGTCGATCGTGACTCCGCCGCCGGTCTGGGTCACCGGCACGCCGGTCACCACGCGGTGCTGATTCACGTCGATCGCCTCGGCGCCGCCGGCCGCGAGGTTGTTGAGCGCGTCCTGCAAGTCGAGCGCCGTGAGCCCGCTAGCGTCGATCACGATCACCACACCCGGGCCGTGCACAGGGACCTGGCCCTCCAGTGCGCGAAGACGATTGGCCTCGCCGGTCAGCGCCTCGTCCGCCGCCACGCTGTCCCCGGACTGCAGCTGGCCGCGCAAGCGCGACAGGTCCGACTTCTCGGCGTCGAGCGATTCGTTGGCGCGGTGGAGGTCGTCGATCAGAAAAGCGAGGGAGGTCGGGTCGACGCCGGCCAGACTCCGCTCCACCTCGGCCTCGCTCCGGATCTGGATCGTGGCGACCAGGGCGACGAGCAGGGCGATGATCCAGACGCTGATCCCGCGCACACGCCGTGCGCCTGGCCGGCTCGGCCCGGCTGTCCTAGGCCGGGCTGACATGCGAGGTCTTGAGGCTCGAGTCGTAGGCGGGCAGCGAAATGTCCGGCGACCCTTCGAATGTCAGATGGAGCTGGAACTGGACCTGGCGGGCGCGAATGTCGGGGAGTGCATCAGCGTTGTCCAGGGCCTCCTGCATCCGGTTGCGGTCGCCGATCGCGGCGATCTTGACCGGGGAGGAGAAAGGAGTCCCCTGGTCGATCACGACCTGGCCTTCGGCCCCGGAGAATGCGCTGAGCGGTGTGATGCGCCGGCCGTTGACGGCGATCGCCTCCGCTCCCTGCGCGAA
>JBKPCF010000083.1:0-8801 GCA_046727235.1 Candidatus Dormiibacterota bacterium | reverse complement strand
GGCCTTGATACCCGCGGTGCCCATGACCAGCCCACCGGTCGGAAAGTCGGGCCCCTTGATGAACGTCAGCAGGTCCTCCGCCGTCGCGTCGGGGTTGTCGACCAGGTTCTTCACGGCGGCCGCAACCTCGCGCAGGTTGTGGGGTGGGATGTTGGTGGTCATGCCGACGGCGATGCCCGACGCGCCGTTGATCAGCAGGTTGGGCACTCGAGCCGGCAGCACCGTAGGCTGCTCCTCCGAATTGTCGTAGTTGGGCTCCATGTCGACGGTCTGCTTGTCGATGTCGGCCATGAGCTCGCCGCTGATCGCAGAGAGCCGCGCCTCGGTGTAGCGCATCGCCGCCGGTGGGTCGCCGTCGATGCTCCCGAAGTTGCCCTGGCCTTCGATCAGCGGGTAGCGCAGCGAGAACGGCTGCGCCATCCGCACCAGCGCGTCATAGATCGCCGCGTCGCCGTGCGGGTGGTAAAGCTTCATGACGTCGCCGACGAATGCGGCGCATTTCTTCGTCTTCGTCCCCGCCGTCGCGCCCGCGCGGTTCATGGTGTAGAGGATCCGGCGCTGGACCGGCTTCAACCCGTCGCGCACATCGGGCAGCGCTCGGCTGACGATGACGGACATCGCGTACTCCATGTAGGAGCTCTGCATCTCCTCCTGGAGACTGCGTGTCAGGACCCTTTCTTCAGCCAACGTCTCTTACTCCTGGTACCTCGCGAGAACGACGACCGCGTTGTGTCCGCCGAACCCAAAGCCGTTCGAGATTGCCACGCGCACGTCTTTGCGGCGCGCCTGGTTCGGCACGTAGTCGAGGTCGCAGTCCGGGTCTTGGTTTTCGTAATTGATTGTCGGGTGGATCATCCCTCGGTTGATCGTGAGCAAAGTTGCAATCGCCTCCACGGCGCCTGCGGCGCCAAGCAGATGGCCGATCATCGATTTGGTGCTGCTGATCGCAACCTTGTACGCGTAGTCGCCAAGCGCCAGCTTCAGCGCTTTCGTCTCACCCGCGTCGTTCAGAGGTGTGGAGGTGCCGTGGGCGTTGACGTAGTCGATAGCCGACGCGTCGATGCCGGCATCCTGGAGCGCCAGCGTCACCGCCTTCGCCGGGGCCTCACCCGTCTCGTCCGGCGCGACCTGGTGGAACGCATCGTTGGTGGTCGCGTATCCCAGCACCTCGCCGTAGATGCGCGCGCCGCGATTGAGGGCGTGCTCGCGCGACTCCAGGATCAGCGTGCCCGCGCCCTCACCCGGGACGAATCCGTCGCGGTCACGGTCGAAGGGGCGACTTGCTTTCTCCGGCGCGTCGTTGCGCGTCGACAGCGCCCGGATGACGTTGAACGATGCGATGCCAACCTCACAGAGCGACGCCTCCGTGCCACCGGCAAGCATCACATCCGCGTCGCCGCGCTGGATCATGCGCGTCGCGTCACCGAGGGTCTGCGTCGACGCTGCGCATGCCGTGGTCACGGTCGTGTTCGGACCGCGAACGTGGAACTGCATGGCAACAGATGCGCCGGCCATGTTGGGGATGATCGTCGGCGCGTAGAGCGGGTTGAGCCGGCCCTTCGTGAGGAACGACACGGCGCCTGACGTCATGTCGTCGAACGCCCCGATCCCGGTGCCCATGGCGACCCCGACACGGAAGTCGTCCTCTTTGGAGAGGTCGATGCCCGAATCCTCGAGCGCCATCCCCGAGGCGGCCACCGCCATCTGGCTGAAGCGCGCCATCCGCTGCGCGGCCTTGCGCTCCATGTAGTCCTGCGGATCGAACGTGTTGACCTGGCACGCAAACTTGGTCGCGAGCTTGTCGGTCGGAAACCGCTCGATCGGGCTAGCGCCACTGCGGCCCTCGATCAGGCTGTGCCAGTACTCCTCGAGGTCCTTCCCGATCGGGTTGACGGTCCCCATCCCCGTCACGACGACCCGGGTCCGGCCGCCGGTCATGCCTTCCCCACCTCCGCCCGAATCTTACCGACGAGCTGGTTCTGGACCGCATCACGGGCGACCCGGATCGCGTTCTTGATCGCCCGCGCGTCGGACCGCCCGTGCGCGATGACAGCCACGCCATCGATCCCGAGAAGCGGCGCGCCGCCGAACTCTCGCCAGTCGATCCGGTCGCGGATCTGGCGGACTCCTGGCCGGATCAGCAGCCCGCCGACCTTACCGCTGAGCGTCTTGGGAATCTCGTCGCGCAAATTGCGGAACAGAAACTCCGCGGTCGCCTCGGCCATCTTGATCGCCACATTGCCCACAAACCCGTCCGCGACGACAACGTCGGCGCGAGACGCGTAGATGTCCTTGGGCTCGACGTTGCCGATGAAGCCAGGCATGGTGTCCTTCAACCGTCGCGTCGTCTCGCGAACGAGCTCGTCGCCCTTGCCTTCCTCCTCACCGTTGCTGAGCAAGCCGATGCGCGGCGTGGGCCGCCCGAGCATCTCGCGCGCGTAGACGCCGCCCATCGCGGCGAACTGGACCATATAGTCGGGTTTCGAATCGACGTTGGCGCCGACGTCGAGGAAGTAGGCGAAGCCGTCCCGGGTGGGAACGATCGACCCGAGTGCAGGGCGCTCGACACCCCTGATCCGTCCCTGGATCAACAGCGCCGCCGCCATGATCGCGCCCGAGTTGCCGGCCGAGATCCAGCCGTCGGCTCGGCCTTCTTTGCAGAGCCGGGCGCAAACCGCCATCGACGAGTCTGGCTTCGCCCGGACTGCCTGCGCCGGGTGCTCGTCCATCGCGATGACCTGGGTGCAGGGAACGAACTGCAGCCGCGGGCGGCTGTCGAGCAGCGGCTGCACGACGTGCGGAAGTCCGACCAGCGAGATGTCGAGGCCGTACTCCTCCGCAGCCTCAGCCGCGCCGCGCACGACCTCGACAGGCGCATTGTCACCACCCATGGCGTCGACCGCTATTCGCATGAAGCGAGGCCCCTAGATGTCCAGGTTTCGGACGCTCTTGGCGTGCGCCTGGATGAACTTCTTGCGCGGCTCGACATCCGGACCCATCAGCTTCTCGAACGTGTCGTTGACGGCGGCCGCGTCCTCGACGGCGACCCGGAGAAGAACACGCGTCGCCGGGTTCATCGTCGTCTCCCACAGCTCTTCGGCGTTCATCTCGCCCAGACCCTTCATCCGCGCGGCCTCCGCGCCCTTGCCGAGCTCCCGCAACGCCTTGTCGCGTTCGGCCTCCGACTGGCACCAGATCACCTTCATGTTCTTGCCAGTGCCCTTCGACACCTTGAACAGCGGCGGCTGCGCCATGTACAGGTATCCGCGCTCGATCACCTCTGGGAAGTAGCGGAAGAAGAAGGTGAGCAGCAGCGTTCGGATGTGGCTGCCGTCGACATCCGCATCCGTCATGGTCACGATCCGGTGGTAACGGATCTTCTCGATGTTGAAGTTGTCGCCGACGCCCGCGCCCATGGCGGTGATGAGGTTGCGGATCTCGTCTGACGTCAGCACCTTGTCGAGGCGAGCCTTCTCGACGTTGAGGATCTTGCCGCGCAGGGGAAGGATCGCCTGCGTTCTGCGGTCACGCCCGCCCTTGGCGGTGCCGCCTGCGGAATCCCCCTCCACGATGTACAGCTCCGACAGGGCGGGGTCGCGCTCCGAGCAGTCGGCCAGCTTTCCCGGCAGCATGCTCGACTCGAGGAGGCTCTTGCGCTGCACGAGGTCACGGGCTTTGCGCGCAGCCTCTCGCGCCCGCGCCGCGGTCAGCGACTTCTCGATGATGCGCCGGCCTTCAGACGGGCTCTCGTCCAGGTACTGGGTGAGGCCATCGGTGAGCGCCAGCGAGACGTGCCCCTGGACCTCCGCATTGCCGAGCTTGGCCTTCGTCTGTCCTTCGAACTGAGGCTCGAGCACTTTGACGCTGATGACTGCGGTCAACCCTTCCCGCACGTCCTCGCCCGTGAGATTCGGATCCGACTCCTTGAGGATTCCCGACTTGCGCGCGTAGCGGTTGAGGGCGTTGGTCAGTGCCGAGCGGAAACCCGTCATATGGGTGCCGCCCTCGGTGGTGTGAATCGTGTTCGCGAACGCGATCACGTTCTCGACGAACGTCTCGTTGTACTGGAGCGCGATCTCGACCTGTGTGCCCTCGACCTCCCTGTCGACGTAAAACGGAGGCACGTTGACCACCGTCTTGTCGCGGTTGAGCGCGCGGACGAAGGCTACGATGCCGCCCTCGAAG
The DNA here is from genome assembly GCA_046727235.1 of Candidatus Dormiibacterota bacterium. GTDB lineage: Bacteria > Chloroflexota > Dormibacteria > Dormibacterales > Dormibacteraceae > 40CM-4-65-16. Next base: position 4,616 of record JBKPCF010000083.1, on the reverse strand, counting down.
TAGAAGGTGCTGGTAAAGCCGAGGCCCTCATCGTCCAGCGCGATCTCCAGCTTCTTGTTCAAGTACGCCATCTCGCGGAGCCGGTGCTGGATGAGCTCGCGGTCGAACGTCGTGTCCGGGAAGATCTGCGGGTCCGGCCAGAACCGCACGATCGTGCCGGTCCGGTCGGTCTTGCCAATTGCCTTGACCGCGGCCTTGGGCACGCCGCGCTCGTACTCCTGGTGGTAGACCTTGCCGCCCAGGTGCACCCAGACCTGGAGGCGAAGGCTGAGAAAGTTGACGGCCGAAACGCCCACGCCGTGGAGCCCGGACGACACCTTGTAGCCTCCTCCCCCGAACTTGCCGCCTGCGTTGAGGCGGGTCATGACCAGCTCCAGGGCCGACAGGCCTTCTTTCTTGTGGACGTCGACCGGAATGCCCCGTCCGTCATCCTCGACCTGGACGCTCCCGTCTGCAAAAAGGCTGACGACGATCCGGCGGGCGTAGCCGGCCAGGGCCTCGTCGACCGCGTTGTCGACCACCTCGTAGACCAGCTGGTGGAGGCCGGCCGCGCTGGTCGAACCGATGTACATGCTCGGACGCCGCCGAACGTGCTCCCGGCCTTCGAGGACCTGGATCTGCTCGGCGGTGTACGCCACGTCCGCGCCTAGGGAATTGGGCCTGCGGCTACCTTCCGGAAGGGGTTTTCGGACCGCCATTACCGGGGTTTTGGCCCTCCCAGCGTGGAGAACATGTTGGGATTTACTGGGCAGAACTTCAGGAGACCAATTCTACCGGATTTTGAATACGAAAATGGCCTCCGGAGGCCACTTAACAGGCCCTTGACCGGGGCCTAATCCTCGGGTGCTTTCCAGCGCAGGACGGGGTCTTCGCTCTGGCCCTGCAAGTAGGCGTTGATCCGCCTGGCGGCCGCGACCTCGTCGAGGCGCCCGACGGGCAGTCTTTTCGGCTCGTCGTGAAGGCTTTGGGGGTCGGTTTTGGCCTGGGCGACGATTTCCTTGATCGCCTGTGCAAACGCGTCGAGGGTCGCCTTGCTCTCGGTCTCCGTCGGCTCGACCATGATCGCCTCGGGCACGACCAGCGGGAAGTAGACCGTCGGGGCGTAGAAATCCCGGTCCAGGAGCGCCTTGGCGATGTCCAGGGCGCGCACACCCTCGTGGTTGAGGTTGTGCGCGCTGGCCACGAACTCGTGCATGCACGGGCCGTCGTGCGGCATCTCGAGGTCGTTCTCGACCAGCTTGCGCAGGTAGTTGGCGGACAGGACCGCGTCCTGTGAAGCCTGGCTCAGGCCATCGCCGCCCATGGCCAGGATGTAGGTGTACGCGCGAACCAGCATCCCGAAGTTGCCGTAAAAGCTCCGGACCCGCCCGATCGACTGCGGCCGCTTGTAGTCGAGGGTGAGCTTGCCGTTTTTCCGCTCCACTGTCGGCGCGGGCAGGAACGGCACCAGCTCGGGCTTCACACCCACTGGGCCCGCTCCGGGGCCGCCTCCTCCGTGCGGTGTGGTGAACGTCTTGTGCAGGTTCATGTGCACGGCGTCGAAGCCCATGTCGCCAGGCCGGCAGATGCCCATGAAAGCGTTCAGATTGGCCCCGTCGTAGTAGAGCATCGCCCCAGTGGAGTGCACAAGCTCTGCTATATCCAGGATCTCCCGCTCGAACAGGCCCAAGGTGTTGGGGTTGGTCAGCATCAGGGCGGACGTGCGGGGGGAAAGCTTGGACTCGAGGTCGGCCAGGCTGATCCTGCCGTCAGCGCCGGAGTTGACCTCCACCACCTGAAAGCCGCTCAGGGCGGCGCTGGCCGGGTTTGTCCCGTGGGCGGAGTCGGGGACGAGAACCTCCGTGCGAGCCTCGCCTCTGGAGTGCTGGTAAGCGCGGATCATCCGCAGCGCCGTCCATTCCCCGTGTGCGCCGGCCGCCGGTTGCAGGGTAACCCGGTCGACGCCCACGACCGCGCACAACGCCTGCTCGAGCCGCCACATCAGCTCGAGCGCGCCCTGGATCGTCGATTCGTCCTGGTATGGGTGCAAGGCGGCGAAGCCCGGGAGCGCGGCGGCCGCCTCGTTGGCGACCGGGTTGTACTTCATCGTGCAGCTGCCCAGCGGGTAGAAGTTCTCGCTGATCGAGTAGTTCAGGGAAGCCAGCCGGCTGTAGTGCCGCATGATCTCGGGCTCGCTGAGCCGAGGCAGGCCCGGGGCTTTTGCGCGCAGCGCCTCGGGAGGCAGGACGTCCGCCGGCGCGGGGCCCGCCACCTCGGCGTCGGGCAGGCGAGGCGGATCCACAGCAGGCCGGCTCAGCTCGAAGCTGAGTGGCTCGGTCACGACTGCAGCACCGCCAGCAGCTCGTCCATCGCTCGTGGGTCGTTCACCTCAGTGCACGTGAAGGTGAGGACGTCTTTGAGCTCGCGGAACCACCGGTGGACCTCGAGGCCGCCCAGGATCCCTTTCCGGGCCAGCTTCTTCACGACCGCGGACGACTTCGGAACTCGCACGGGGAATTCGTTCAGGAACTGGCGCTCCGGAAACACCGGCTCCCAGCCCGGAAGGCTCGAGAGACGCTCCGCCAGCGAGTGCGCCCGCTTGAAGCTCACCTCAGCCACCTGGCGCAGCCCGTAGGGCCCCATGTAGGTGAGGTAAACCGCCGCCGCGAGCGCACACAGCGAGTGGTTGGTGCAGATGTTGGACGTCGCCCTCTCGCGCCGGATGTGTTGTTCCCGCGCGGCGAGTGCAAGCACGAATCCGCGTCGGCCGGCGGCGTCATGAGCGGCTCCAACGAGGCGACCAGGCAGCTTGCGCACCAGCTCGCGCCGGCACGCGATGAAGCCGACGTGAGGTCCACCAAGACTCGGCGGAAGTCCCAGCTGCTGACCCTCGCCGACCGCGATGTCGGCGCCGCACTCGCCGGGAGGAGCGAGGATGGCGAGGCTGATCGGATCGACGCACGCGATCGCGAGCGCACCTGCGTCGTGGGCCGCAGTGGTGAGGCCGCGGGCGTCGACGAGGAGCCCCAGAAAGTCAGGCTGCTGGAAGATCATCGCGGCCGTCTTCTTGCTCGGCTGGCCGCCTTTGCGGACCTTGATGCCGCGGCCCTCGCCGAAAGCGCGCAGCACCTGCACGTACTCGGGATGGACGTAGCCCGACACGATCACCTCGTCCCGGCCCGTGTGGACGTAGGCCATCATGGCCGCTTCGGCGACCGCGGTGGCCCCGTCGTAGAGGGACGCATTGGCGACGTCGAGCGCGGTCAGCTCCGCTATGAGGGTCTGGAACTCGTAGATCGCCTGGAGCGTGCCCTGGCTCGCCTCGGCCTGGTACGGAGTGTAGGCAGTGTAGAACTCGGGCTTGGACGTGACCGCCGCGACCGTGGCTGGGATGAACCGCCTGTAAATTCCGCCGCCGCGAAACGTCAGCCTGTCCGGGTACACATAGTTGCGCTTCGCGAGAGCGTCGACCTGGGCCATGGTTTCGAACTCGGACAGACCGTCGGGTAGCCGGAGCGACTCCAGGCGCAGGGATTGGGGTATGTCGACCAGTAGATCGTTCATCTCGCGCACACCGATCGCCTCGAGCATCGCCGACCGGTCCTCAGGGGAATGGACGATGTACGGCAACCTAGTGCGCAGACTCCTCGGTGACTTTCTTGTATGCCGGCTCGTCGAGAAGGTCGCTGGGCAATTCTCCGGCGAGCTCGAGCTTGAGAATCCAGCCCTCGCCGTATGGGTCTGAGTTGATCAGCTCAGGCCTCGTCGCGAGCTTCTCGTTCACCTCGGAGATGCGGCCCGCGACCGGCGCGTACAGGTCGCTTGCCGCTTTCACCGACTCGACGACGCCGAAAGTCTCGCGCTCGGCCAGCTTCCGGCCGGCGCTCGGCAGCTCGAGGAAGACGACGTCGCCGAGCTGCGACTGCGCGAAATCGGTGATGCCGACCGTGGCCTGCTTGCCGTCGACTGTGACCCACTCGTGCGTCTTGGTGTAGCGACGGTCAGCCATGCGACTCTCCTTGTCCTCGCTGAATGGGCCTGGTCAGGACCGTGTCGGTGCGACCGCCGACCGCGCCGATCCACGATAGAACGGAAGCTTGACGACCTCGGCCGGAGCCTCCCTGCCCCTGACCTCGACTGCGGCGCGGTCGCCGACGCGAAATGTACCGGCTTCGACCATCGCCAGGGCGATCGGGTACCCAAGGAAGAACGAATGCGTCCCGCTCGTGACGACTCCGACCTTCCTGGTTTCCGACATCACCGCGGCCCCGTGGCGCGCGATGTTGCCGGGGTCGGTCTTCAGACCGATCAGGTTGCGTCTTGGCCCCTCCGCCTTGACCTGCCTCAGCGCGTCGCTTCCGACGAAGTCACCTTTGCCGAGCTTCACCGTCCAGCCAAGACCAGCCTCATACGGGTTGACGGTCTCGTCCATGTCGTTTCCATAGAGGCGCAGCGCCGCCTCGAGGCGGGTCGCGTCGCGGGCGCCGAGACCGGCGGGCAGGACACCTGCCTGCTTGCCGTCGACTGTGACCCACTCGTGCGTCTTGGTGTAGCGACGGTCAGCCATGCGACTCTCCTTGTCCTCGCTGAATGGGCCTGGTCAGGACCGTGTCGGTGCGACCGCCGACCGCGCCGAT
>JBKPCF010000082.1:0-4204 GCA_046727235.1 Candidatus Dormiibacterota bacterium | reverse complement strand
GTCGGTTCGTCGAACATCAGGACGGGCGGGTCGTGGACGATCGCACGCGCGATCGCAACTTTCTGCTTCTGACCCGAGGACAGGCTCTCGGCGCGCTGCGCCGCAAACGAGCCCATGTCGAGTCGCTCCAGTACGGCGTCGACCTTGCGCGCGAGCTCACGATCCGTGACCCCGCTCAGCTTGGCGAAGTAGCCGATGTTCTCCCGGGCCGAAAGACGTGGATAGACGCCGATCTCGGCGGTGACAACCCCGACCCTACGGCGCACCTCCTCGGGTGCGGTCCTGGTGTCGAAGCCGAGGACCGCGACGGAGCCCGCGTCGGGCGCAAGCAGTGTCCCGATGATGCGCAGCGTCGTCGTCTTGCCCGCGCCGTTGGGTCCGAGCAGGCCGAATATCTCTCCGGCGCGCGCCTCGAACGAGATGTCACGCAGCACGGTGTTCGACCCCAGCGTCTTCTCGAGGCGGTCGACCCTGACCGCCGGCTCGCTCACTTCTTCTTGGCGGTTCGGGTGACTTTTCTCGCTGCTGTTGACGCCGGCTTTGCGGTCCGGGCCGCTGCCTTGGTCGCCGTCTTGGTCGCCGACTTGGTCGCGGCCCTGGCGCTCTTGCCGGCGGCGGCGGGTTTCGGCTCAGCCTCAGGTTTCGCGGTGGCTTGAGCTTCGATCTTTGCCGGTGGTTCGGCCGGCGCCGGCCCCGGCTGCGCCACTCCAACGGAGCTCGAAAGCGTGCGGTGACAGGTCTCGCAGGTGATGATGGTGCGCACCAGCGTTCCGAGCTGGTGCTCCTCGCGGCGCAGGTTTCGCGGCCGGCCGCAGAAAGAGCAGTAGCCCGTCTCGACCGTGACCGTGACGTGTCCGGGGCGCCTGTTCATCGCAGCGGGACAGGTTACCGGTTGGTGATAAACTCTCGCGCGGAGTCCTTTAAGTCCGGACCTGCGAGTCCGGGAAGGAGGTTTTTTTATGGCCGTCACGTCGAAGCTGCGGCATGTACGCCGGGCGCGCGCAGGCAATGATCAGACATTTCCCCTCGGCGATTAGCTGATGGCGATTACGTCGAAGCTCCGACATGTACGCCGGGCGCGCGCAGGGCGCACTGATCAGACAGTTTCGGACGGCGATTAGCTGATGGCGATTACGTCGAAGCTCCGACATGTAATCGAAAGCCAGCAGTTTTCGCGCGCCGTGCTCGAAGAGCTCTTCGCTCGCGCCGACGAGATGAAGCGCGAGCCGCACCGGTTCATCGGCCGGCTCGCGGGACAGGTGATGGCGGCGCTGTTCTACGAGCCGTCCACACGAACCCGGCTTTCGTTCGAGGCGGCGATGCTGCGTCTTGGCGGCACGACCATGGGCACCGACAACGCGCGCGAGTTCTCCTCCGCGGCCAAGGGCGAGACGCTCGAGGACACGATCCGGATCGTCAGCGGCTACGCCGACGTGATCGTCATCCGCCACAACGAGGAGGGCGCGGCCAGGCGGGCCGCCGCGGTCAGCTCGGTGCCGATCATCAACGCGGGCGACGGCCCCGGCCAGCATCCGACCCAGGCCCTGCTCGACCTCTACACGATCCGCGACGAGCTCAGGCGGGTCGACGGCGTGCGGGTCGCGATGGTCGGTGACCTCGCCAACGGCCGCACGGTGCGCTCGCTCACGTACCTGCTCAGCAAGTTCAAGGACATCAAGGTCTGGTTCGTCGCGCCGCCGCAGGTCGCGATGCGCGACGACCTGAAGACGCACCTCGACGAGCACCACGTGCCCTGGGTCGAGACGCAGGACCTCAACGCGGTCCTGCCAGAGGTCGATGTCGTCTACATGACCCGCATCCAGAAGGAGCGCTTTGACGACCCCGAGGCGTACAACGCGGTGAAGGGCGTCTACCGAATGGACCGGGAGGCGGTGACGCTGATGCGCAAGTACGCGATCCTGATGCACCCGCTTCCGCGGGTCGACGAGATCGCGCCCGAGGTCGATGACGACCCCCGCGCCGCGTACTTCAGGCAGGCGCGCAACGGCCTTCACGTCCGGATGGCCCTGCTCGACCGCTTACTAGCATGACCTCCCCGTTGGCCAGCATGACCGCCCCGCCGACGTCGCCGGATCTTTGGCGCTCATGCAGCCCATCTGCATTGTCGACTCCTGCGCTCCTCGCTTACGCATCTACCGATGCGCTCGCTCCGGTGCTCGTCGTCTCCTCCCATCTGGGCCGCCTGAGCACCAAATCTCTCGCCGCCGCCGGCGGGTCGGCCATGTCATGAGCATCACCCTCAAAGCCACCGTGATGGATGCCGAGCAGATCCGGCGCTCGCTGCACCGCATCGCCCACGAGGTCGTGGAGCGAAATCGCGGCATCGACGACCTCGTGCTGGTCGGGATCGTGAGCAAGGGCGACGTGCTGGCAAATCGCCTCGCGATGATTCTCAGCAAGCTCGAGAAGCAGGGGGTTCCGTTTGGCCGGCTCGACGTGACCCTCCACCGGGACGACCTTCACCTCCGCCCGCCCGACGGTCACCGGCCGGCCACCGAGCTGCCCGACATCGGCGGCAAGGTCGTCGTCCTCGTCGACGACGTGATCCACCATGGCCGGACGGCGCGAGCGGCGATGGATGCCCTGATGGACTTCGGCCGGCCGCGCGCCATCCAGCTGGCGGTGCTCGTCGACCGCGGCCACCGCGAGCTTCCGATCCGTCCCGACTTCGTCGGCAAGAACGTGCCCACGGCCGACTCGGAGCACATCGAGGTTCTTCTGACAGAGGTCGACGGTCTCGATCAGGCGGTGATCGTTGCCAGCTGACAGATCCTTCGCCGCGCTCGTCCTCGAGGACGGCCGCGCCTTCGTGGGCAAGGCGCTCGGGGCCGGCGTCGTGGGTGAGGGCGAAGTCGTGTTCAACACCGCGATGACGGGCTACCAGGAGGTCCTGACCGACCCCTCGTACGCGGGCCAGATGGTCTGCATGACCTACCCGATGCAGGGCAACTACGGCGTCCGCGACGCCGACGCCGAGTCGGCTCGGCCGTGGGCCCGGGCGCTGATCGTGCGCTGGTCGTGTCCGTCACCGAGTCATCACTCGAGCGAGGAGTCGCTCGACGAGTACCTGCAGCGCTGGAATGTGCCCGCGATCTCGGACATCGACACCCGTGCGCTGACCAGGCACATCCGGACTCACGGCGCCCTGCGAGCGGTCCTCGTCCATGAAAACGCGCCGCCCTCCGAGGCACGGCTCAGCGAGCTCGCGGTCGCGGCCCGGCACGTCACCCCGCTCGCCGAGCAGGACCTCGTCGCCCAGACCTCGCGCGCGAAAACGGCGGAGTGGCTCGAACCGCTGCCGCCCGAGCTGCGCACCCGGCGGCGCAGCGACGGCGAGGGTCTCGTCGTGGCGGTCGTCGACTACGGTGTGAAGGCCAACATCCTCCGCTCGCTGCGCGAGCGTGGCTGTCGAGTCGTCGTCCTTCCCCACACGGCGACGTGGAGCGACGTCGAGGCGATCGGCGCCGGCGGGCTCGTGCTTTCGAACGGTCCCGGTGACCCTGCGGTGCTCGACGGGCCGGTAGCGCTGGCGCGACAGGCACTCGGCCGGATTCCGATGTTCGGCATCTGTCTCGGCCACCAGATCATGGGACGGGCGGCGGGCGCGACCACCTCGAGGCTGCCCTACGGCCACCACGGCGCCAACCACCCCGTCAAAGACATCGACAGCGGCCGCGTCCACATCACGAGCCAGAACCACGAGTTCCAGGTCGACGCGGCCTCGATCCCGAGCGGCGATTTCTACGTCTCGCATCGCAACCTCAACGACGGCTCGGTCGAAGGCTTGGGCCACAGGAGGCTGGCGGCGTTCAGCGTGCAGTACCACCCGGAAGGATGCCCCGGACCGCAGGACAACCAGCATCTGTACGACCGCTTCATCGACATGGTCCGCGGCGGCGGGCCGGCCGTGAAGGTCGCGACTCTCCACGCCAACGGCGAAGGGGTCGCAGCGGTCAGGGCGCGGCCGCGCAAAGTGCTGATCCTCGGGTCAGGTCCGATCGTGATCGGCCAGGCCGCGGAGTTTGACTATGCCGGCACGCAGGCCTGCAAGGCCCTGCGCGAAGAAGGCATCGAGACGGTGCTGGTCAACTCCAACCCGGCGACGATCATGACCGACGAAGAGGTCGCCGACCGCGTCTACCTGGAGCCGCTCACGGTGGACGCCGTCGAGCGCGTGATCGCT
>JBKPCF010000081.1:0-26257 GCA_046727235.1 Candidatus Dormiibacterota bacterium | reverse complement strand
AGGCAGGTCTCCCCCGCGTGCCCCCTCCTTCCACACAGAACGTCTGGGTGGCGTTTGGTAGTAAACGCCTGGGTGACGGCCGGAATGACGTCGCGGGGGAGGCAAGCCTCCCCCGCGGAACCCCCTCCTTCCACATGCACGCCTGGCGGCGTCTGGTCGTATACGCCTGGGTGACGGCCGGAATGAATCCGGCCTACAGCTGCACTTCGTCCAGTTCAAAGGTGGGTTAGGCTGCTTTGACTGCGGTCACAAGCTTCGTCAGGGAATCCTTGGCGTCGCCGAAGAACATCACCGTCTTGGGTCCATACATCAGGTCGTTGTCGATCCCGGCAAACCCTGGCCGCATCGAGCGCTTCATGAAGATGACGTTCTTGGCCTGGTCGGCGTTGAGGATCGGCATTCCATAGATCGGGCTGCCCGGCGTCGTCCGGGCGGCCGGGTTGACCACGTCGTTGGCGCCGACGATCAGCGCCACGTCCGCGTTCTTGAAGTCGTCGTTGACCTGGTCCATCTCCTTCAGCTGCTCATAAGGCACGTTGGCCTCGGCGAGCAGGACGTTCATGTGGCCCGGCATGCGCCCCGCCACCGGATGGATCGCGTACTCCACGTCGACGCCGCGCTTCTCGAGCACGTCGGCCAGCTCCCGCGCCGCGTGCTGCGCCTGCGCCACCGCGAGCCCGTAGCCGGGCACGATGATCACGCGCTGCGAGTAGGCGAGAAGCGTCCCCAGATCCTCGGCTGAGGCCGACCTGACGCTGCGCGCCTGACCGCCGGCCGCGGCCGTCGCGGCGGTCTGGACCCGGCCGAAGGCGCCGAACAGGATGTTGCCGATGGAGCGCCCCATCGCGTCGCTCATCAGCTTGGTCAGCAGCGAACCGGATGCGCCGACCAGCGTCCCGGCGACGATCAGGGCGAAGTTGTTCAGGGTGAAACCAGTGGCGGCTACCGCAAGACCGGTGCAGGCGTTGAGGAGCGAGATGACCACCGGCATGTCGGCGCCGCCGATGGGCAGGACGAATGCCACGCCAAGAACAAGCGCCAGCGCCATCAATGAGAGGAAGGAGAACGGGATCGACGCGACCGCCACCACCGCGATCGCGAAGCCGACGATCGCCGCCGCGAGCAACCCGTTGACGATCTGCTGCGCGGGATAGGTGATCGGCGTGCCGGTCATCAGCTCCTGGAGCTTGGCGAACGCGACCATGCTGCCCGCGAAGGAGATCGAACCGATGATGATGCTGAAGACGCTCGGGAACACCTGGGCAAAGGGCGGATGGACACCGAACTTGAGCAGCTCCGCCACCGCGACCAGCGCGGCCGCCCCACCGCCGACCCCGTTGAACAGGGCCACCATCTGAGGGATCGCGGTCATGCGGACCACGCGGGCGCCGACCGTGCCGACGATCGCGCCGATGACGACGCCGATGGCGATGATCGCGGTGCCGGCCCTGGTGAAGTGCAGCAGTGGGATGGTGGCGCCGAGCGCGACGATCATTCCCGCCGCGGCGATGAAGTTGCCGTTGCGCGCGCCCTTCGGTGAGCTGAGCTGCTTGAGGCCGACGATGAACAGCACTGCGGCGACCAGGTAGGCGAGGGCGTTCGCGACGTTCATTTCTGCTGCTGCCTGCCCTTGAACATCTCGAGCATGCGGTCGGTGACGACGAACCCCCCGACCACGTTCGTGGTCGCGAGCGTGACCGCGACCAGGCCCAGCACGATTGTCGCTGGGGAGTTGGCGCCGGCGGCGATGAGAATCGCGCCGACCAGGATGATGCCGTGGATCGCGTTCGTCCCCGACATCAACGGCGTATGGAGGATGGTCGGCACCTTGGAGATGACCTCGAAGCCGACAAAGATCGCGAGGATGAAGAAAGTGAGCTCGTTGAGGAGGTCGGAGGTCATGCCGCCGTCACCATCTGCCTGGCGCGTTCGTTCACGATCTCGCCGCCGTGGGTTACGCACGCTGCCTTGGTGATCTCGTCTCCGAAGTCAAGTGAGATCGCGCCGTCCTTCACGAGGTGGAGAAGAAGGTTGGCGACGTTTCGCGCGTAGAGCTGACTCGTAGTTTGCGGCATGGTGGACGGGATGTTGCGCGTGCCGATGATCGTCACGCCGTCCACATCGACCTCCTTGCCGGCCTGCGTCAGCTCCACGTTGCCACCTGTCTCCGCCGCCAGGTCGACGATGACGGACCCGGCGCGCATGCCCTTGACCATCTCGCCCGTGACGAGGAGTGGAGCCCGGCGTCCCGGTACCGCGGCCGTCGTGATGACCACGTCCGACCGCGCGATGTGCTCACCGATCAGCTGCCGCTGCTGGCGGAGAAACTCCTCCGACTGCTCGCGCGCGTAGCCTCCCTCGCCTTCCTGGGTCTCCAGCGGGAGTTCGATGAACGTCGCGCCGAGGGACTGCACCTCTTCTTTCACCGCCGGGCGCACGTCGTACGCGGAAACGACCGCGCCGAGGCGCCGCGCGGTGGCGATCGCCTGCAGGCCCGCGACACCCGCGCCCATGACGAGGACTCGAGCCGGGGCGACGGTGCCGGCCGCCGTCATCATCATCGGAAAGAACTTGCTGAGCCGCTCGCCCGCCATGAGCACGGCCTTGTAGCCGGCCGCTGAGGCCTGCGATGAGAGGGCGTCCATCGACTGCGCGCGCGAGATACGCGGCAGCAGCTCGAGGCTGAAGGCAGTCACGCCCCTCTTCGCCAGCGCTTTGACGATGTCGCCCTGCGTGGCCGGCTGCAGAAAGCTGATCAGCACCGAATCGTTGCGCAGCAGCTCGACCTCGCTCGGCATCGGCGCCTGCACCTTGAGGACGGCGTCGGCATCCTTCAAGAGGTCGGCGGCATGGGTCACCAGCCTGACGCCGGCCTTCTCGTACGCCTCGTCCGAGATGAAGGCACCCGCCCCCGCGCCGGACTGGATCGCCACGTCCAGCTTTGCCGCGATCAGCTTGGTTGCCGTGTCCGGCACCAGCGCCACTCGGCGCTCGTCGTGGATGAGCTCTTTGGGCGCGGCGACCCTCACAAGTCGCTGACTCTAAGGAATGGAGGGCGACTCCTGCAGGCGCGTAAAATCTCTGATTCGCCCCTCCAAGTGACCGAACCCATCGTCAACGACCTCACAATCCAGGCCGCGACTGTCAACGGTTCAGGCAGCCAGACCGCCAACCTCGTGCTGACCCGCGCCATCTTCCACATGGGCATCCCGGTGGCGCCCAAGAACGTATTTCCGTCCAACATCGAAGGCCTGCCGACCTGGTACCAGCTGCGCATTACGCCTGAAGGCCACATGGCGCGCTCGGACAAGGTCGACATCCTGATCGCCTTCAACGTCGCGACGTGGCGGGAGGACCTGAAGACCGTGCGCCCTGGCGGCGTGGTGATTCACGAAGAAGCCTTCGCGACCGCTGACGCGCGGACCGACGTCACCTACTACGCGGTTCCGTTCGCGAAGCTCGCGAAGTCGAAGATCCAGAGCGATACGCTGCGGAAGCAGCTGGCCAACATGATCTACGTGGGCGTCGTCGCCGGGCTGCTGGGCATCCCGTGGGAGGCGGTCGAACATGGCGTCAAGCGCCAGTTCCTCGCCAAGCCGAAGGCAGTGCCCATCAACCTCGACGCGATCAAAGTCGGCTACGACTACTGGCAGGACAACTTCTCGAAGCAAGATCCTTACCGCCTCGAGCCGATGACGGGCGCGGTGGAGGGCAAGGTGCTTGTCGAGGGCAACCAGGCAGCCGCCCTCGGTGCGCTCATGGGCGGGGTGACGGTGGTGGCGTGGTATCCGATCACCCCCTCCTCTTCGCTGTGCGAGTACCTGATTGCGTACGCGGACCGTTTTCGCCTCAACCCGACCACCGGCGAAAAGATGATCTCGGTCGTCCAGGCGGAGGACGAGCTCGCAGCCGTCGGGATGGCGATCGGCGCCGGCTGGGCGGGCGCCCGCGCGATGACCTCGACCTCAGGGCCAGGCATCTCGCTGATGGCGGAGTTCTCGGGCCTTGCTTACTACGCCGAGGTCCCGGTGGTCATCTTCGACATCCAGCGCATCGGGCCGTCGACGGGCCTCCCCACACGGACGTCGCAGGCGGACCTCGGCTTCGTCTACACGCTGTCCCACGGCGACACGAAGCACCTGGTCCTTCTGCCCGGGACCGTCGAGGAGTGCTACGAGTTCGCGCGAGACGCCTTCGATCATGCCGACCGGTTCCAGACGCCAGTCTTCGTGCTGTCGGACCTCGACCTCGGCATGAACCTCTGGATGACGCCGGAGTTCAAGTACCCCGAGAAGAACTTCGACCGCGGCAAGGTTCTGAGCAAGGATGACCTCGAGCGCCTGGCGGGCGAGTGGGCGCGTTACCGCGACGTCGACGGCGATGGTGTGACCTACCGCACGCTGCCTGGCACCGACCATCCCGCGGCCGGCTACTTCACGCGCGGATCGGGTCACGACGAGATGGCCCGCTACACCGAAGGCGCCGACGCATACGCGCGCAACATGGACCGACTCGCGCACAAGCTCGAGACGGCCCGCCACGCACTTCCGCCGCCGGTGGTCGACGAGTCGGGCCGGAAAGTCGGCCTGATCGCGTTCGGCTCGACGCACGCGGCCGTGATTGAAGCGCGCGAAGTGATCAACGTCGACTACATGCGCGTCCGGGCGCTGCCGCTGTCGGATGACGTCGCCGCCTTCGTCGCCCGACACCAGCAGGTCTACGTGGTCGAGCAGAACCGGGACGGACAGCTCTACGACCTCATCCGCCTCGCGCTGCCGCCCGACCTGGTGCAGCGCGTGCGGTCGATCCGCCACTACAACGGCCAGCCGATCCCGGCGGCCGCGATCATCGAGCCAATGCAGGCCAGGGAGGCAGTCCCCGCGTGAGTACCACGGTCAACCGAGTCGGTCTGCCGCGTGACGCGTACAAGGGCGCCGCCACCACGCTGTGCGCCGGCTGCGGCCACAACTCGATAACCAACCACATGATCAAAGCCCTTTACGAGCTTGGAATCGAGCCGCACCTGCTGGCGAAGATGTCCGGCATCGGCTGCTCGTCGAAGACGCCGGCCTATTTCGTCGAGACGGCCCATGGCTTCAACGGCGTGCACGGCCGAATGCCGGCCCTGACCACCGGTGCGCACCTCGCGAACCGGCAGCTGATCATGCTCGGCGTCTCCGGCGATGGAGACACGGCGTCGATCGGGCTCGGCCAGTTCATGCACATGATCCGGCGCAACGTGGACTGCACCTACATCATTGAGGACAACGGGACCTACGGCCTGACCAAGGGCCAGTTCTCAGCGACCGCGGACCTCGGCTCAGTGCAGAAGAAGGGCGCTGTCAACACCTTCCAGCCCATCGACCCCTGTGCGGTGGCCCTGGCGTTGGGCTGTTCGTTCGTCGCGCGGTCGTTCAGTGGTGACGGCAAGCAGGTGGTGCCCTTGATCAAAGCCGCGATCGCGCACCGCGGCACCGCGGTCCTTGACATCATCTCGCCGTGCGTCACCTTCAACGACCACGACGGCTCGACCAAGAGCTACAGCTGGATAAAAGACCACGAAGAGTCGATTGCCGACGTCTCGTTCATTCCCTTCTTCGAAGAGGTGCACGTGGACTACGAGCCCGGCACAGTCCGCGACGTGCAGCTCCACGACGGGTCGCACATCGTGCTGAAGAAGCTGGGCGAGGACCACGACCCGACGGACCGGCGAGCCGCGATCAGGGTGATCGAGGAGGGGCGCGCCGAGGGTCACCTGGTGACCGGCCTGCTCTACGTCGACACAAAGATGGACGACTTCGCGACCACCGAGCGGATCCCCGACCGGCCGCTCAAGGACCTTGGCGAGGGCGAGCTGCGGTTGTCGCGCGACGATTTCGCGCAGTTCATGTCGGAGTTCGCCTGAAAGCGAAGACTCGGGTCGCGCTGCGCGCCACCCCCGCAGAGCTCGCGAAAGGAACCAGGCTGGTTGCCCGCCGCGATCCGGCGATGGCCACGCTCATCAAGCGCACCGGACCGGTGGACTTGCGCGCGCCAAGCCCGGACGGGTTCGGCGCGCTGGTGCGCTCCATCATGTACCAGCAGCTGGCGGGAGCGGCGGCGACGGCCATCCTCGGCCGCTTCTTGAAGCTGTTCGCCGAAGGACTATCCCCCGATGCGGTGCTGGCCCTGCCTGCCGGGTCGATGCGCGCGGCAGGCGTCAGCGGGTCCAAGGAAGCCGCAATCACCGACCTGGCGCGCAAGGTCGCCGATGGCACAGTGCCGCTGGGCGACGTCGACTCGCTCACCGACGACGAGCTGAAGGCGCGGCTCGTCCAGGTCCGCGGGATCGGACCCTGGACCGCCGAGATGTTCCTGATCTTTCAGCTGCGCCGGCTCGATGTCTGGCCCGTGGACGACTACGGCGTGCGCAAGGGTTGGACGATTGCTCACCGCAAGCGCGAGCTGATCACCCCGAAAGCCCTCCAGGCCGAGGGGGAAAAGTTCCGGCCCTACCGCACGATCGCCGCCTGGTACTGCTGGCGAGCGGTCGAAAACATGGTGCTGCCGACCTGAACGCAGGGCGGTAATCGACTGCCGTACCCGGCTAGCGGGAGTATTTCCGGCGCAGCTTTTCGATCGCGGCGTCAGACATGGGCGGCCAGCCGTAGGCGTCGAGGAACGGCCGCGCGAACCCCGGTCCGTAGTTGTAATTGAGCGTCCAGACCCCGGCGGCCAGGTCGGTTTCGGGGTTGCCAAGCCCGGAAAGTCCCACGTCGACCAGGCCGCTGAGCTTTCCATCCTCGACGAGCACGTTGGGCAGGCAGTAGTCGCCGTGGACGAGCACGTTCCCAGGTTTGGCGACGCCGAACGGACATCCGACAGCGTCGGTCGCGTGGAGCCGGCGCAGGATCGCGCCCAGCGTCACGGCCACGCGGTCCGGCTCCCACCCAAGCGACTTCTCGGACACGGGCACGCCTGGCACAGGGTGAGTCAAGAGCCAGTCATCACCCAGCTCATGGAAGAAGCCGGCCATCCGCGGCACCGGCCAGCGGCCGTCGAGCCACACCAGGCGAGCCCGCTCGCCCTCAAGATGTGCGGCGCGCTTGATGAATAGCGTGCCCCTCTCACCGGTGAGCTTCCAGACCGTTCCCGCCCAGCTCATCCACGCAAACTCTTCGCGGATTCCGTCGTGACCAAGAATGTCTTCGGTCGCGGCCCGCACGTCGGGTGGCAGAGGCAGCGGTGATGATTTCAACTCACAACCCTCTGTAGCATGTCGGTTGGGTGTGGTGAGGCTTCCTGAGTCCGCGGCGGCCTTCCAAAACGCGACCTGGAGCGAACTGTCGCCGTACTACGAGGAGCTTGCACAGCGCCCGCTCGACCGCTCCAGCGTCGAGTCGTGGCTGACCGACTGGTCCGATTTCGAATCACTGCTCGGCGAAGCCTCAGCGGTTGCCAACTTCGACTACTCGAGCAACACTGCCGACCAACAGCGCGAGGAAGCCCACCTCAGGTTCAGCAGTGAGATCGAGCCCAAGGCCCGCGAGCAGCGAACCACGCTCCGCGGGCGGCTGGTCGAGCTCGGCTATGTGAGGCCCGGCCTCGAAACCACCGTCCGCCAGTTTCGCAATCAGCTCGAGCTGTTCAACGAGGCGAACGTTCCGCTGTTCGGCGAGCTGGCAAGGCTGTCGGCAGAGTGGGCCAAAACCGTCGGGGCGATGACAGTCGAATGGGAAGGCGACGAGAAGACCCCGCAGCAGATGTCGCCATTCCTCGAGTCGAACGACCGCGACGTGCGCGAGCGAGCGTTTCGCACGATGTACCGGCCATACATCGAGCAGCGCGACGCTCTTGCCAGGCTTTTCGATCGCATGTACGACCTCCGCCAGCGGGTGGCGAAGAACGCCGGCTTCGACAACTTCCGCGACTACACGCACCGCGAGCTGAACCGTTTCGATTACACGCCGGATGACTGCTTCCGCTTTCACGCCGCGGTCGAGGAGGCGGTGCAGCCGGCGATCAAGCGTCTGCTCGACCGCAGGCGCAGCCGCATGGGCCTTTCGAAGCTCCGACCGTGGGACCTCTCAACCGACCCCAAAGGCCGGCCACCGCTCCGGCCCTACGGGACTGTCACGGACTTCATTCAGCACGCGGGCCAGGTGTTCCAGAACGTCGAGCCGGATTTCTGCTCGGACTTCGAGACCATGGCGAACGCGGGGCTGCTCGACCTGGACAACCGAAAAGGCAAAGCGCCGGGCGGATTCTGCGATTCCCTTCCCGTCCGCAAGCTCCCCCTGATCTTCATGAACGCGGTCAACGTCGACGACGACGTGCGGACTCTGCTGCACGAGTCAGGGCATGCGTTCCACGTCTTCGAGACCGCCGGCCTTCCGCTGCTCTTCCAGCGGCACCCTGGCGCAGAGATGGCCGAGGTGGCCTCGATGTCAATGGAGCTGCTCGCGGCCCCGTTCATCGACCAGGAGCATGGAGGCTTCTACTCGGAAGGCGATGCCGTGCGCTCGCGGCGATGGCTGCTCGAGAAGACAGTCCACTTCTTCACCCACTGCGCTTCGGTCGACGCGTTCCAGCAGTGGATGTACACCACTCCCGATGGACGGGACGCCGGCGCCCGTGACCGTAAGTGGCTCGAGCTCAGGCGTCGTTTCGAAGGCGACACCGTGGACTGGGAAGGGCTCGACGCCGAACGCATCGCCCGCTGGTACTGGCAGCCGCACTTCTTCGAGTTCCCGTTCTATTACATCGAGTACGGCATCGCGCAGCTGGGTGCGCTGCAGGTCTGGCGCAACAGCCTGTCCGACCGTGGCGAAGCGGTGCGCAGGTATCGCGAGGCGCTTGCATTGGGCGCCACGAAGCCACTCCCGGAGCTGTACCGGGCCGCCGGCGCGCGCCTGATATTCGACGCCAAGGGCATGCGCGAGCTGATCGACCTGGTCGAGGAGCACCTGGCGACCCTGGACGACTGAGCCCTGTCGCCTTACTGACGGGTTATGTCTCGGAGGGGCCGGTGAGGTCCGAATTTCGGCGCCGCGATGCCTGCCGCGGTGATCAACCGGATCACCCGCGCCCGATGGCCGCGATACGGCTCCAGCAGCTCGAGCATTCGCTCGTCCGTGGAGCGTGGCGTGCCCTCGAAAGCGAACCCGATGCTGTGCTTCAGGTGATAGTCGCCCACCGGCACCGCGTCGGCATCCCCGAGGGCGACGAGCGCGACCTTGGCCGCCGTCCACCGGCCAATGCCCGGGAACGCGAGCAGGCGGCTGTATGCGCTGGGGAGATCCATGGCGACGGTCTCTTCGACGCGCTTCACGCTGCGGGCTGCGCGCACGATGATGTCGGCGCGCCTTTTCTCGATACCGAAGCGGTGGAAGCTCCAGTACGGCATCTGGGCCAGCTTCTGCGGTGAGGGCGGCAGCCTGAGGCCGGCCGGGCCGGGCGCGGGCTCACCTTCGGCGTTCACGAGGTGGTGATAGGAGTCCCGACCTTGCTCTGTCGTCACCTGCTGCAGGATGACCGCCGGCAGCAGCGCCTCGAAGGCGCCCTGGGTCCGGGGAACGCGAATCCCCCGGAACTCGCGGTGAAGGCGCGCGATCAGCGGATGGACCGGTACGAAGCCGGTGTCGTCATCGTCCTCGCCGCACAGCGCGGGTGCGTTGGCCGCCGCCCGCCCTGCGCCTGGTCCCCACGCCTGGACCTCGATCGACCCGTTCCGGCGAATAAGCCGGATCGTAGCCGCGCCTTCAGGCGTCCGGCTCGCTCGCCAGATTGCGCCGTCGAGATGGCGCATCGAGGGTCCGGTGCCGATGGCCGAAAGCGTCAGGTCGAGGTCGAGGGGGCGGCGTGGCTCGAAGCGCGCGGCGGCGTCAGGCTCCACCGCCCGAGATTAGTTGGTGACCGGCACCGAGAGCGTGAAGGTGGCTCCGGCGCCAGGCTCCGACACGCACGTGAGGTCGCCGTCGTGCATCCGCGCGATCTCCCGCGACAGCCATAGGCCGAGCCCCGTGCCCTGGACCGCGGTGGCGGTCTCGATGCGGCCGAATCGCGTGAACAGCCGCGACTGGTCTTGCTTTGAGATCCCTGTGCCCTGATCCCGTACAGAGACCAGCGCCATCGTCCCCTCGTGCCGGACCTTGACGTCGATGTCCGAGCCAGGCGTGGAGTACTTGGCGGCGTTGCTGAGGAGGTTGCGCACGACCATTTGAAAACGGTCCGGATCGACCTCGGCCTCGACCGGCTGGGGTGGCGTGTCGATTTTCAGGTCGTGCCCGCTCAGCAGGATCTGAACGCCGCTGATTGCGGAGTCGGTGAGCTCGACGATGTCGGCGCGGTGCTTCTTCAACGCCAGGCGTCCCTCTTCGAGCCGCGCGGCCTCGATCATCTGCTCGATCATCCAGTCGACCTCGTCCGATTTCGAGATGAGCAGCGGGAGGATGGAGCGGGCTTTCGGCGACAGCTCGCCGAGCGCGCCGCCGTCAAGCATCGTCAGGTAGCCCTTGATCACGGTCATCGGACCGCGCAGCTCGTGCGACGCGATGTTCAGGAAATCCGTCTTTGCGCGTTCGAGCCCCGCGATCTTGGAGTTGAGCGTGACCCGGTCGAGACCGGCGGCGATGCTGGTGGCGTACTGGCGCATGCGGCTGAGCTCGTCGTCCCCGAACAGCGGACTGAGCCGGCCGGCCACGATGACAATCGCGCCGCGTCCCTGACGAAGGTCGAGCGGGATCACCAGCGTCGAGCCCGCCCTCCAGGGCGCGTGGCCGTCACCCCCTCCTTCAGGGGTGAGGAATGCCGACCTCGTGCTCAGCGCCGAGGCGTCCTGCTCCGCGATTCCCCGTGCAGCAAGAACCGATCCGTCCGAGTCGAGCAGGAATGCCGCCTCACCGCCGACCAGGCGCTCCGTCCACACCAGGGCCCTGTCGGCCAGGGTTGCGCGGTCCGGGCTGTACAGCAGGAGGTCGTGCAGCGCGTGACGGAACTGGTCTTCCTCTGGCTGGCGCCAGATACGGCGGAGCCATGCCGGCGGGAAGAACGCGACGTAGAGGACCGGGACCATTGCCAGGGCCAGCACGTCGACGAGAAGCGTCAGCCAGCTGCTGAACGAGCCCGCCAGCGTGCCGATGACGACCACCAGTAGCAGACCTGCGTAGCCAGTGCTGAGGGCTCGGAGGCGCGCCTTCTCGACCGCATGTCGCCCGCGGGCCGCGAGCCAGAACGTCACGATCGGCTCGAGGATGCAGTAGGCCCAGATGCCCACGATCGCGACGAGCTCCACCGACTGCAGCGGAGTGTGCGGGCTCTCAGGATTCGCGGGCTCCTGGAGGACGATGGCAAAGAGTCCGACCGCCACGATCAGCAGCGTCAGCAGCAACGTGGTCCGCCTGCGGAACGGCACGAAGGAGTCCCGGAACATGAGCAGGCCGTACCCCGACACCAGGAAGAGGACCAGCGCGATGTCGGTCAGTGCCTGCGTTGTCGGCCCTGAGCCGCCCAGCGCCGGTGCCATGAGGATCAGGATCGCGAGCGAGCCCAGCGCGATGGCCAGGTTGCCGTGGCGGCGGTCGGGCTGTCGCGACCAGCTCCCCACCGTCCGGATGGCCAGGATGGCAAAGGCCACCGCGATGGCAAGCTGGAGAAGCAGGAGGACCTCAGGCATTGCGGCACAATAGCCTACACGACGATTTTTCAAGGACAGCGTGCGCGTATTTGGGTGGGTTATCCGACAGACCGCCAGCAAGCTCCCCCGAAAACTAAAGCGCCGGTGTGATCAGGATTCCGTTCGGATCGGTCCGGTCGGTCTCCACCCGGAGAATCTCGACCTTGCGAAGGCCTCGAACGCTGGGCTCAACGGGAGCCGCGCCCCGGCCTTCGAGCAAGTTGATGCCGAGGTGATGGTGGTAGCCGTCCCAGCTCATGAATCGCATGACGCGCCCCGCCTCTGCCATCAGCTCCATGCCCAGTGATTCGTAAAAGCGCTGGCTCTCGTCGAGGTCGGCGACGTTGAGGTGGACGTGGCCCATGACCGCGCCCGGTGAGAGCTTCTCTTGCGGTTTGGCCGCGATTCGCAGCAGCCGTTCGAAATCAAGGTGGACGGTGCCGATGTCGAGCCGCCCGCCGGGGTACCGCCACTCGCTGCGCGGCCTGTCCGCGTAGACCTCGATTCCGTTGCCTTCGACGTCGTCGTAGTAGAGGGCCTGGCTGACAAAATGGTCCGCGGTACCGGTCAGCGGAAGGCGCGCTTCGAGCGTCCGCTGCAGGAAGCCTCCGAGCTCCTCCTCGCTCGGCAGAAGGATCGCGAAGTGATAGAGGCCGGCGGTATGGCGCGGCCGCTCGCGTCCTCCGGGAAGCGCGCTGAGCCGCAGCAGCGGCTTGCCGTTCGCGCCGAGCACGGCACGCTCAGCGTCACCGCTGATTCGGGTCAGGCCGAACCATTCGTAGAACTCGACTGTGCGCGCGAGGTCGAGGACCTTGAGCTCGACGGCGGCCAGAGGCCAGGGTGCAATGCTCAGCACGGCAGGCGCGTCAGTACCAGTAGTTCGGACCTTCCGAACGAGTTGCGCCGGGCGGTTCGATCGCCACGCCTTTCGGCCCCGCCAGCGTCCGCACCGATGACTCAGCGCGCGCGATGAACGTGTCGTAATCGTCACCGGGCTCGGCGTGAAGCGGCGCGCCAAACCTCACGCTGACCCTGCCCGGCCGAGGCACGCGCCGAAATCGCGGCATCACCTCGTACATGCCGTCGACGTACGCCGGAACGATTGGCGCTCCGACGTCCATCGCGAGGATCGCCGCACCCTTGCGGAACGAACCGATGGAGCCGGTAACGGTGAGGCGGCCTTCGGGAAATATGATCACCGACCAGTTGTTCTGCAGCAGCTCCTTCAGGTACTCGAGGTGCGGCCTCGCGCCGCCGCCGCGCGGGATTGGAAACGCGTCGACTGTGACCTGTGCCAGCCGGGCCTCCCACTTGCGCTTGAAGATCGAGTCCGCGGCCGCGACCACCACGGAGCGGTGGCGGTACCTGGGCGGCAAGGCTTCCGCCATCACCACCGCATCGAGTGCGCTGACGTGGTTGGCGACGAAGACGGCCGGGCCGTCAAGCTCGCGCAGCAGGTCGCGGTCGTGGATGGTCAGCCGGCAGAAGCTCGACAGCGCCGGGAACAGCAAGCTCGACTGAAGGGCCGCGCGCATGCGCCGCATGCCACGGGTCCGAGCCCAAAGAGAGGTGTCGACCACGTGGTCGTCCATCGGAGCCATGAGTTTATGCGTACCCGACGAAACCGTTCAGCAGCCTTCGGAATCTTCTCCAAGCTTGTCGAGCACGTCCAGGTAGATGACGTGGACGGAGGCGGCGTTGTAGGTGGCGGTCTGGCTGACGAAGACGATGTTGACGCGGCCGTCACGATCGTCCGGGCCAAGCTGCTGGGCCAGCTTCTTCGACTGGTACTGGAGCGTTCGGCAACCCGGATGCGCATGGTCGTACACCTTCACCGAGTCATCTGGCAGATCGGTCAGGGCCACCCTCAGGGCCTGGCCCGCCGGCGACTGGTTGCGGGGATAGATCGCTTCCGAGATCACGAAGTCATCGGTGCTGCACCTGATCTGCACGAGGCCGGCGATCGACCCGATGGCGTAGGACGGCGGCGAGCTGGCGGCTTGACGGTGATTCGCCTGCCACGTCCCGACGTACGCGCCGAAGTTCTGCAGTCCCGAGCGCGCCGGCTTTCCGTCAGGGCAACCGACGCGCCCCGGATCGCGGGTGTTGACCGCGGCAGGCGAAGCTTGTGATGCGGTCCCCGGCGCCGAGCAGGCGACCAGTGCCGCGCACGTGAGCGCGAGCATGATCCGGGTGGCTGGGAAAGACCGAGCGGGTACAAGAGCGGACGTGGCGCTGCAGGGCACGAATTTCGAGCGAAACCCACGGGCAGCGCTTCCAGAGTGGATTTGGCCTGCCCGACCCAGCTGTGGGATCACTCGGCGGTTGCGCATCTGAGCCCAGGCGGCGAATTCGACGTGGAGGATTAAGCTGATCGACATCGCGGCCTCGATGCCATATGGCGCTCTGATGTAACCGTGCACGTCGCGATCCTGGCGACAGTCGAGCCCGCCTTGTTGCCCAGCCGGATCCAGATGGCGTTCACGCTCGCCTATCACATCATCCTGGTGCCTTTCGGTGTCGCGCTTCCTTTCTACACCGTGTTGATGGAGGGCATCGGGATCTTCAGGCGGGATTCGGTCGCCATGAAGATTGCGCGTCGATGGTCGGTCGTCATGGCGGTCCAGTTTGCCGTTGGCGCCGTGACCGGAACCATCCTTTCGTTTGAGTTCGGGATTCTCTGGCCCAAGATGCTCGGTCGGTTCGGCGCCGCGTTCGGACTGGGCTTCGCGATCGAAGGGATTGCATTCTTCCTGGAGGCGATCTTCATCGGGATCTATCTCTACGGTTGGCAGCGTCTGCCGCCGCGCACCCATTTCTTGATGGGCCTTGTCCTCATACCCGCCGGGCTGCTCGGCGCGTTTGGAGTGCTCTCTGCAAATTCGTGGATGAACACGCCTGGTGGCGTGACCATCAACGCCTCCGGTCAGCTCGTCAATGTCGATGCACTCGCTGCCCTCTTCACGCGTGCGCTCCCATACGAGTTCTGGCACTTCTTGATCGCGATCTACCTAACGGCCGGCTTCTTCGTCGCTTCGATCTACGCGGTGGCCTGGCTGCGCGGCAGACGAGACCACTATCAGCGCCTGGCTTTTGCCGTTCCCTTCACGGTGGCGGCGCTGCTCGCTCCGGTCCAGGTTGTCGTTGGCGATCTCTCTGCGCGCGGTCTGGTCACCGACCAGCCCACCAAGTTCGCCGCCATGGAGATCAACTGGGTAACCCGATCTCACAATCCCGAGGTCATCGGCGGGCTTCTCACCGAGTCTGGGCAGGTCATGTGGGGTATCGCAATCCCGTCCCTGGACTCGATCCTGGTCGGTTTCTCACCCGACGCTGTCGCCCCCGGGCTAACGAGCTTCGCCCCGGATGCCCGCCCGACAACGGCCGAGGCAAACATCACGCATCTCGCCTTCGATCTGATGGTGGGCCTGGGTACGGCGGGAGCTGCCCTAGCAGCCTGGTACTTCCTTGTCCTCCTTCGCCGACGCGACCTCCCGCAGTCGCGCTGGTTCTATCGACTGGCGGCACTCTCCGGCGTCGGCGCCTACGGTGCTGTGGAAAGCGGTTGGGTGACCACTGAGGTGGGCCGGCAGCCGTGGATCGTCTATGACGCCATGCGAGTATCCGATGCGGTGACCGGCGCGCCGGCGGCATACATCTGGACGATGCTGGCTGTCCTCGTCGTGGTGTATGCGGCCATCGCGGTCATCTTCGTGATGCTGGTTCTGAATCTGACCGCGAGGTGGCGTCGCGACGACCTGGCGGAGCTCGCCGAGACTCCTGAAGAGGGAGTGCCTTATGGTCCGCGACCCGGAAACTTATGAGGCCGCTGACTGGATGACCGCGGCGCTGCCGTATCTCACCGCGCTGGTCCTCCTGATGTCAGTCACGGCATACAGCGTCGCCGGCGGGGTCGATTTCGGCGCGGGAATCTGGGATCTTCTCGCCGGCTCCGGCAAGCAGGCCGCCGAAACCAGGGCGCTGATCGACCACGCGATGGGACCTGTCTGGGAGGCGAACAACGTCTGGCTGGTCTTTGCGATCGTGATCTGCTGGACCGGCTTCCCGCTGCTGTTCCAGTCGGTGTTCGCCAGCCTGTATCCACTCTTCAGCCTCGCGCTTCTGGGTGTGATCCTTCGAGGCGCTTTCTTCGCCTTTCGGCACATCGCCACGGGCCCGCGCGTCGAGCGCTTGAGCAGCATGGTTTTTGGAATCTCATCGCTGGTCACACCGTTTTTCTTCGCTGCGAGCCTCGGCGCGATAGCCTCGGGCCGGGTCGAGGTCGGCGGACCAACTTTGCCGGTATTGCAGGCCTGTATCAGCCCGATGTCCATCTCGTTCGGTCTCGTCTCGGTGGCCGCGACGGCGTTCAGCGGCGCTTCATTCCTGGTCGGCGACGCCCGCCGCTACGGCATTCCCGAAATGGTCGACTACTTTCGGCGTCGTGCTGTGATCGCCACCTTGGCTCTGATTATGGTCGGCACGCTTGGACTCATCTCGATTGCGTTTGAGTCCCCACGACTACTGACGGCGATGATCACCGGGTTGGGGACACCATTTGTGCTAGCTGCGGTCGTACTGACGCCGGTGGTCGGCTTTTTGCTGTGGCGTCGCAGATTCGTCTGGTATCGAGTGCTCACGGTTGGAGCCGTGGGTTCGCTTGTCCCGGCCTGGGGTCTGGCCCAAGCGCCATACCTGCTGCCCGGCGCGTTGACGATCTCGCAAGCTGCAGCACCGACCGCCACGCATGTATTGCTCGTGGTCACGACCGCGGCGCTGGTGCTCCTGGTGTTGCCGGCCCTGTGGCTGCTCCTCTATCTCGACCAGCGCAGCGCCCTCGAGTCTCCGAAGCCTTGAATTTTGGGTGGGTGGCTGGGGAGGAAGGATTCGAACCTTCAACCTTCTGATCCAGAGTCAGCTGCGTTATCGCCACCGCTCAAACTGAACTTCACTGCCGCGTCTGACTCTTGGATTACGCGGCAGCACCGCCTCTGATGCATGTGCGCTAAAACGGCGCACAGACGGAGCGCAACGCGCGTTAACCAGGAGATACAAAGCTAGGCCCCCACAGAACGCCTTAGGGTTCCGGGAGCACCTCGCCAACAGCGCGACGAATCGCTCGTACCACTGCCTCCATCAGACCTCCTGGCACGCGTGAACCGAGTGGTCCACGGTGCAGGAACTCCCGGTCGATCGTTGTGATCTCTTCGCAAAAGAGGACGCCGTCGCGGGCAAGGCCACCGGCGCCTGCAGCGGCCGCGACCCGCGTTGGTCCGAGCCGCCCGGCTGAGAAAGCGGGTACGACGATCAGGTCGTCCCGCAACCGGTTGCGGATATCTTCTGATACAACCAATGCAGGTCTTGGCTGATGCGGATCATCGGGTTGGCCGGGCGTGTGGACCATCCAGATTTCGCCACGACGTGGATGTGCTGCTGTCCTCGCCGGCCGGCTCAAGATTTGCGCAGCCGCGTAACTGCCGAAGCATGACGCACCGCACGCCACGCGCTTTTCTCCGCCGGAGACTCCAGCGGTCCGGCAAACTGCTGCTCCATCGCAGTCTCCTGCTGAGCCGCTGACCAGAGCGTCAGAGCCTGTTCAATGACTTTGCTGCGATCGAGTTCGTCGTGCTCTCGCACGAAGTTGTCGACTGCATTCAGTAGGTCAGGATCGACCGTGACACTGACTTTGACCCTTGGCATCCTACCAATTGTAGCATTATTAGTAGGATTGTTGCGAGGAGCGCGGGCAGCAGGAGTACCAGTGGCAGCCGACGATGGCTTCCTTCACTACGTCGCTTCTGATCGAGCTCGGCTACGAGCCGAGCGACATCGAGCGCGAGTTGCTCAGCACCTGGGCGGGCGGCGACGAGCCAGCCGAGGACATGGACGGCCAAGCGGCAGCCAGTGCGCACCAGAACGACGGCATCGAGGAGCCCGTCACCAGCTAATCCCTTCCTCCACGGGGGCCGGAGGATTCGGCCTGCGGCCCCTCGTCTAAACCCGAGCTGCTTTGTCGGGGGCTGGCGATGGTTCGTGGCCGAGGCCTACGACTGGGGCTCGACGAGCTGGCGAAGACGTGATGACAGAATTCGGTCGTGGGTCGGCAGGAGGTGGGGCGCGAACACAGCGGACCCGCCGCGTCGAGTGCTTTCATCCCGGCGCCTCTCACGGCGTTGATTGGCCGCGCCTCCGAGCTCGAGGCCGTCACCGACATGCTGCGCAGGGCACGGCTGGTGACGCTGACCGGCCCGGGCGGCGTGGGCAAGACCCGAACGGCCGTCGAGCTCGCTCGTCGTCAGGCGCGACAGCGGACCGGTGGCGTCTGGTTGGTCGATCTTGCTTCTGTGGCCGTGGCCGAAGACGTCGCGGCAGAGACGGCGCGGGTGCTCGACATTCGCGGCGCGGCGGGGGACGCGCCAACTGGTGCGTTGCGGGGGTACTTGGCCAATCGAGACGTGTTGCTCCTGCTCGACAACTGTGAGCAGGTCCTCGACGCGTGCGCGGAGCTTTGCACGACGCTGCTAGGCGCGTGCCCGAACCTTCGCATCCTGGCAACGAGCCGCGAGCCTTTCGGCATTACGGGCGAGGCGGTGTGGAGGCTGGAGCCGCTCCTACCCGAGGATGCGTACCGGCTGTTCCTGGAGCGCGCCCGCGAAGGTCGTCCGCAGCTGGTCCCGGATGATGACACCGAAGCCGCCATCCTCAACATCTGCGCCAGGCTCGACAACCTCCCGCTCGGGATCGAACTGGCGGCCGCCCGAGTCAGCGTCATGTCGCCAGAGGAGATCGTCGCCAGCCTCGAAGCCCACTTCGGTGAACTCGGCCGACCGCGGCGGTCTGCGCCAGCGCGCCACCGCAGCGTTTGGGCCGCGATCGAGTGGAGCTACAACCTTCTTGATCCCATCGAGCAAACCGCGTTGCGGAGCCTGGCCGTGTTCGTCGGCGGTTTCGATGCCGACGCCGCCCGCGTCGTCGCCTCCGGAATGTCGCTCGACGTCCTGGCCCGGCTGGTGGACAAGTCGCTGATCGCGGTGATCCCGGCTCGGCAGCGTCGGACGCGCTACCGGCTCCTGGAGACGGTGCGGGAATACGCCTCGGAGCAACTCGCGGCGGCCAACGAAGCGTCTGTCGCGCGGGCCCGGCACCTACAGCATTTTTCGACAATCGGCAATCCTGCCGTGGAGGCTTGGATGCCCGCACGCGTCGGCGATTTGTTGGAGGAGCAGGCGGCCGACTACGGTAACGTGCGCGCCGCCGTCGAGTGGGCGGCGGCGTCGGAGCCGTGCGCGGCGATGCGCCTAGTCGCCGAGACCAAGGATATTTTCTTCATGCTGGGGCAGTCCGACGGCAGCCAGTTGGCGGAGTTGGTCCTGCAGCGGTGCTCAGAGCGAAACCGTTATCGAGTGGCGGTCAAGATTGCCGCTGGCCATTTTGCCTTCCTGCTCGGCGACGTGACCGCCGCCAACGCTCATTTGACGGAGGCGGCCGAGATGAGCGTCGAACTGGGCGAGCGTGCACTCGAAGGAACGGCGCATTGGTTCCTCGGGCTACACCGGATGTTCGCAGGCGTGCCTGATGAGGGACGCGGCCATCTCGCCCGCGCCCGCGCCATCCAACAGGAAACGGGAGACCTGCTCGGCGAGGCGCGCACCACTGCCGCGCTCGGCCTCACTTTTTTGATGGATCAGGAGCGTGCTTCCGCCCGCGAGCTACTCGAGTCGGCGCTCGCGATCGGCCTGGCGGCCCAGGATCGGTGGAGTCAGGGCCAGGCGAACCTCTATCTCGGCATCCTGGCCGAGTCGTCAGCCGACTCTCAGGCCGCGTCGTCGTTCTTCCGGAAGGCCGTCGAGTGTCAACGGCCCTATCGCGACTCGACCCTGCTCCCGGTAGCGCTCGTCGGCCAGGCGAGCGTGATAGCGCGGCGCGACCCCGCGACTGCCCTCAAGGTCATCGCCGCCGCGTGGGCCGTGAGAGCCCGAAACGGCGGCGAGTTCCCGCCCTTCGTCCGGGCATTCGCAGAGCGGGCCCGCGCCGCGGCGACCAAAGGAGTCGGCAGCGACGCCGACCGATTTGAGAAAGAGGGTTCACGGCTGACCGTTGACGACGCCATCGCGATGGCCTTCGGCGCGACGCGACCGCGAGCTTCGGGCCCGCTGGGGGTCAGCGAGCGTGAGCTCGACGTCGTCCGGCTGGTCGCCGAAGGTCTGTCGAACAAGGAGATCGCGAGGAGGCTGCACCTCTCGGTTCGTACGATCGAGAGTCACATGCGCCACGTCCTTACCAAGACCGGCTTGCTCAACCGCACCCAGCTCGCGACCTGGTCGCGGGAGCGCGATTTGTAGCCACATCAGTGGTGGATCCGCAATCGCACTGATTCGGCCCCCGGCACCTGATTCGTACCGTGAGCCAAACGGAAACCGACGGAGGTGACCCCTCCGCCCGAACTCACAGGAGGTTCATCATGCGAACACATCAGGCTGCTGAGGAAGCGAGCGTGTCCCAGAGTGACTTCGACGGCGCTGTGGAGGCGTTCCGGCAAGCGCTCGCCCGGTTTCTGAAGGGCGACCCAGGACCAGCGACGGCCCTCGTCTCGCGGCGCGACGACGTGACCCTCGCGAATCCGCTTGGCCCTCCTCACCGCGGACCGGCGGAAGTCGACAAGGCGATTGCAGAGGCAGCCGCCTACCTCAGGGACGGCTCCGTACGTCGTTTCGAGGAGGTCTCTCGATATAGCACTCCTGACCTCGGCTACGTCGTCCAGATTGAGCGGACCGAGGCGCGGGTCGCCGGCAGCGAGAACATGAGTCCGCTCGCGCTGCGGGCCACCCTGATCTTCCGACGCGAGGGAGACACCTGGAGGATCGCGCACCGCCATGCCGACCCAATCACAAGCGCTCGACCGATCAGCACCACCATCGGGACGTAGGCGTCGATCGACAGCGGCACGACCTTGGTGCTGTGATGCTTTCCTCGGCCCCGGCCCGGCAGGCGCAAGCCGTCGCGCGACTCCAACTGGATGGGACCGCCGGAACATCGGGCGCGGTGTGGAAGCATGTCCACATAGCTCCGGCGACCGGGCGCTTCAAATAAGGAAACTTTGGTCGGGGGCCGGGATTTGAACCCCGAACGCTCGACGAGCCCAGGACGGAGCGCCAGAGTCGGGCCCCCATGTCAGTAGGCGGTGTGGAGGACCGCGTTGGAGTCAGTCTCATAGCGCATCTGATACTTGGATTACGCGGTAACGCTACGCATCCTCGCCGCACGGATCGTGCGTACGAGAGTCGGCCGCCCTAACGTGACTGGCTATGTAGTAGGCCAATGAGCTCTATATATAGTTGGCTGGGGAGGAAGGATTCGAACCTTCAACCTTCTGATCCAGAGTCAGCTGCGCTACCGTTGCGCCACTCCCCAAAGGGTGCTTCCGATGCGGGCCGGGCGACCCATTCTAAGCGGCGCCCTGGGGCGTGCCGTTACTCCCGAGTGATCACAACGTTGGGCTTCTTGCTCGATCCTGGCCGAACGGTCATCCGGATCGAGAACGGCTCCCCCGTCCCCATGAGGCTCCGGAAAAAGTCCTCCAGAAGCGTTTTTGCCCTATGGAGATTCACCGCCCACCCCACTCCGAAAACGCGATCGCTGAACAACTGGTCCGACTCCGGGTTCCAGTACGCGTCGCGAAATCGCTGCAGCGTCGGCGGGCGAAAATCGTACGGGACCATGTCGAACACCCTTCCGTGCCACGTGCGCTGCTCGGCGGGCTTGGCCAGCTCGGTGACGACGGCAGCCGCGACCAGGCCAAACGCAACGAACCGCACCAGCCGACGTACCCTGCGCAAAGTCCGCATACTTCAGCAGAAGCGTAGTACCAGAGTAACCTTGCACGTTTTCCAATCGTTGTTGCAGGCGGGGTAGATGGCCAACAGGCTTAATTCGAGCGCGGGGTGGCTCCGTTGGCTGACGCCTGGACTTCAGATCAAGCGGTGGCTCCTGCTGCTCATGATCTCCGAGCTGGTCCTGGTCCTGGGCGTCGCGTACGCCTTGAAGGAGATCTACCAGACCGCGCACCTGCCCGGGTTCTTCTTCTACCTCACGCTCCAGTTCCTGCCTTACTGGGCGCGCGCGATCATCTTCGGCATCTTCGGCGTCGGCTTGCTGCTGATCAGCTACCTGAAGCTGACTCAATCGATCCTGGGACCGTTCCTGCCTGGCAACAGCACCAGCAGCATCATCGAGGTCATCCATGCGTTTCGCCTCCGCGGCCGCGGGCCGCGCGTCGTGGCGATCGGCGGCGGCACCGGTCTCAGCTCGCTGCTGCGTGGCTTGAAGACCTACACGTCGAACCTCTCCGCGATCGTCACGGTGGCCGACGACGGCGGGTCGTCGGGCCGGCTGCGCGACGAGTACCGAATCCTTCCGCCGGGTGACTTCCGGCAGTGCCTGATCGCGCTCGCCGACGCCGAGCCGTTGATGAAGCAGCTCTTCGACCATCGCTTCAAAGAGGGATCGCTGAACGGCCACGCATTCGGAAACCTGTTCATCATGGCAATGGCGGACGTCACCGGTAACTTTGAACAGGCCCTGCGTGAGTCCGGCAAGGTGCTCGCCGTCAAGGGCACGATCGTCCCGTCGACGCTCCAGGACGTGACCCTCGTCGCCTCGATCAACGGTGGCACGGTCGAGGGCGAGTCGAAGATCCCAAAGCAGAACGCTCCGATCAGTCACGTGTTTCTCAAGCCGGACGGCGTGCAGGTCAACCCCGAGGCGGCGCAAGCGATCTTGAGCGCCGAGCTGATCATCGTGGGCCCCGGCTCCCTGTACACATCGATCCTGCCGAACCTCCTCGTCGAAGGCATGGTCGAAGCGATCAAAGCTTCGCCTGCGCTGAAGCTCTACATCTGCAACCTGGCCGCGCAGCCGGGCGAGACGGATGGCTACGCGGTCGATGACTACCTGCGGGTGATCCGGGATCATGTCGGCGCCGACCTGTTCGATTTCGTGCTCGTCAACACGAACAACCAGCACGCACCGACGGGTGGTCAGGCGCCCGTGGTGTTCAGGCCCACGGACACCGCGAAGCATCCGGAAGTGCGATTCATCCCTTCCGACGTCGTCAACGTGCGCATCCCGTCGCACCACGATTCGGACAAGCTGGCTCGAACGATCATGCGGAAGGTGTGGCAGGCGTAGGTCTTCGTCTCTCGCGCCATCTCATGAACGCCTCGACCAGGAGCGTCGCCACCGCAACGTAGACGTAGCCCGCGAGCGCGTCGATGACGTAGTGCTCGCCGAGATACACGATCGACAGCAGGACCGCGAAGCTCCAGAGGATCAATCCGATGCTCAAGGGCCGGTATCGATTCCATGCGTAGACCGCGGCCAGGGCCGGGAACGCAGCATGGAGCGATGGGAACGCCGCAAACCGGTTCGGGTTGAAGCTGTTGTAGATCCCCGACACGAAATACTGGCTGCCCCACAGCTGCTGCACGGTGCGGTCGATGATCTTCACAACCTCGTGCGGCTCCTGCCACCACGGCGGCGCGCTCGGCCAGAAGAGGTAGGTCACGAACGCCAGCAAGCACATCAGCAGCAGCGCCGCGATGAAGCGGCGATAGTGGCCGCGGTTGTTCAGCCAGAACACGAAGCCCACGAGGATGGGCAGCGGAAAGTGCATGAAGTAGAAGAACATCGCGATGAGGTTCTGCGGGCTGACGACGCCCGGCTGATAGAAGGCGTGCTGCAGGGTCAGCGTGGGTAGGGAGCCGGCAAAGAGGGTCCGCTCCAGGCCCGAGAGGTCGTGAGGCGCAAATCCGGTCTTGGCCGCAAAGCCACGCATGGCCTCGTAGGCGAGGAACAGCAGGAGAAAAGGCCCCCAGTCGGCCACGAATGCAAGGCCGCGTCCGAGCGCGATCGCGACGACGAGTAGGGCGAGGATCACCCATTCCGGCTCGATCGAGATGCCGCGCCACAGCATCACGCCGAAGATGGCCGAGAGGTAAACAAGGCTGCCGATCAGGAGTGCGCCTGGCTTACGCACTCCCCACCTCGTCAGCCGGTTCTGACAACCGCCACCGCCGCGATCTCGACCGTCACCGAGAGCGGCAACGCGTTCGCGCCCAGCGCCGCGCGCGTGTGCTCGCCGGCCTCCCCGAGCACATCGACGATCAACTCCGAAGCGCCGTTCAAGACCTTCGGCTGATCGCCAAACCCGTCAGCCGAGAGCACGAAGCCGACCACCTGGCCGACCGTCACGACGTTGTCGAGCCCCGCGGCCGCCTCGATCTGGGCGAGGACGTTGAGCGCGCACTGACGGGCGCGCTTGGTCGCCTCCTCGACGGTCACCTCGTCGGGGCAACGCCCGGTCAGCAGCTGGTCGCCATCGCGTGACACCTGGCCGGCCACATACAGGAGCGCGCGGCCTTCGCCGATGGGGACCAGCCTCGTCTGGACGTACGAGGCCGCCGGAGGCGGCGGAGCGGGAAGCGTGAGCCCGAGCTCGCGCAGCCTTTCATGCGGCGTCGTCAACCGAGCGAGTGTACCGACCTACCTCTGACGGCCGCGCAGGTGCGACACCACAGCGGTGAGGACCACCGCGAGCGCACCCAGGCCGAGCGCCACATACGGCAGCTGCGGCCAGCCCAGCACCTGGGCCAGCAGCGAAGTGTCTCCGAGGCGCGTTCCGCTCGCCCTGCTCGACGGTTCCGGCTGCGCGCCCGGAGGACCCTGCGGCGTACCGCCTGTGTCGTGGTAAACCCACAGGGTTGGAGCGTGTGTCGACGCTTGAAACGTCGCCACGTACAGGGTCGGCTGTTCGTCGTTGGACACCGCGAGCGCGGTCACCGATGGCTCTGGCGGCTCCAGCGACGAGAAGCTTTGACCCGCGTCGTTGGTCCGCCACAGTCCGCCGGATGCCGACCCACCGCCATCGCTTCCGACGTAAAAGTGATCGTGGTGATCGGTGATGAAAAAGATCTGCGTGTAGTCGGTGGTCGGCAGCAATCCGCCACCGCTCAACGGGTTGAACGACGCGCCGTTGTCGCCCGATGCAAACAGACCTGTGTTGGTTCCCAACAGCAGCGGTCTCACGTTTCCGGTTGGCGGCAGCGGACCGGCAGCGAGTCTGACAGTGATGGTGCCGCTGATCGGCGGATTGAACAGTTTCCAGGTGACTCCCGCGTCCAGGCTCTGATACAGGGGGAGGAGGCCGCTCGAGGGTTCGGCGTCGCCGCCCGCCAAGAGCCTGACCGGCGCATGGATGGCCTCCACCGCAAGCGCGTTGATGCTTCGGTCCGACAATCCGGATTGCGTCCACGTGATTCCGTCCGGGCTCGTGAAGACGCCATGGTCGGTGCCCGCGGCCGCCAGCGTGAGCGCAAACGCGAAGACGCGCACATTGCGTCCCTCGAGCCCTGAGGCTGCGGCCCAGGTAGCGCCCCCGTCTCGACTTGCGAATGCGCCCCCGCCTCGCGTTCCGGCCAGCGCGAGTCCGGGCGTGAACGGGTTGAAGATGATCGTGGTCACGTTCACCTTTCCCGTGTGAACCACGTTCCAGGTGGCGCCTCCGTTCGCGCTTTTCAGCAGCGAGCCGTCGGATGTTCCCACGAGCACCGATTGGCTGTTGGACGGGTCAACGGCCAATGCGAGAATCGCTGCACGACCTTGATGCGGTGGCTGCTTGAGCTGAACCCAGGTGGAGTCGGGCAGCGAGTCCGCGACGACATCCAGGGCCGCGACCGCCATCACCCACAGTACTGCGACGGTCGCGGCAAAACGTCGGCCAGGAAGCGACACGAACCTGCCGATTATCACCCATGGGGCAGTTCAAACCGTTCATCACCGGCTCGTCGCGGCAGGCTCTTTGCCTACAATCCCAGCGTGCCGTCCGTGGGGTCCCGCGAACTCAAAATCAGGTCGCCGAGCTCGTGGTTGATGAGAACAGGCTCGTTTCTCGATCGCGCGGCTTTCCGCCCCGCGACGCTGCCCGATGGACTCGTGACTGGAATGGCGCTGCTCCCGGGGATCGTGGCCGGGCTCGTCATCTTCAAGATGCCGGCTTTCCGAATGCTTGGGGTTGCGCTGGCGGCCGGGACCGCGGGATTGCTCGTGGCGCGATGGATGTGGCGAAATCAGCGGCCGCACCCCGGTGCCAGGACTTTGATCGCGGCGCTGTTTGGAGTCGCGCTGGTCGGTGCCGGCGCGAGTCTCGAGGTGACGGCCGCGATCGCGGTGCTCGCGGTCTTGCTCGAGGTCCTTCGCGCGCGTTACATCCCCGCGATCCGCGCGCAGGCTGGACTGATTGCTTTCGCAGCAGTGGCGCTGATCACGCGCGGTGCGCCCTTCGTCTACTTCGATCCGAACGGCGGCACGAATCCACGAGACCCGATCGACACGTGGTACCAGTTGTTCCACCAGTCGTCATGGACGCTCGACCCGATGAGGCTGTACGTCGGCAACGTCGCGGGGCCCGTGTTCGCGACGTCATTGCTCGCGGTGGCGGTCGGCGTGGCGTGGCTGACCTACGCGCGACGCGTGAGCCTGATCGTGCTGCTCGCGTTCCTCGCCGGCGCGCTGAGCGCGATCTACACGTTTCACTGGGAGCCCTTGTTC
>JBKPCF010000080.1:0-19029 GCA_046727235.1 Candidatus Dormiibacterota bacterium | reverse complement strand
TCGAGCTAGTCGGTCAGGCCACCTTGTCGATCGCGGCGCTCCAGCGCTCGTCGATGCGCCGCACCTTGTAGAACACGATCGCGGCGCCCCACGTGATCACGAAAGCGGCAACGATGACGTAGCCCGCCACGCCGAGGAAGTCGAACTGCGCGATCCGGTCGAAGATCAGTCCGTGCAGCCCCAGGACGTGGACCAGGATCTGGACCAGCTCCACCACGCCGACGAACAGGGCGATGAACACAGAGAGGGACGTGATCGTCAGGTTGTAGAAGACCTTGCGAATCGGGCTCGAGAACGCCCACGCATATGCCTTGGACATGAAGGCGCCGTCCATGGTGTCCATCAGGCACATTCCGGCGGCAAAGATAAGCGGGAGCGAAACGATCGCGGCGAACGGCAGTCCCTGCGCCGCGGCTCCGGCTGACACCGCAAGGAACGCGACCTCGGACGCGGTGTCGAAGCCGAGCCCGAAGAGGAAACCGACGGGATACAGCTGCCAGCTGTGCCCGATGCCGCGAAACATCCGACCGAAGATCCGCGTCATCAGGCCGCCGGCGGTCACCTCCTCCTCCAGCGACGCCCGGTCGTACCTGCCGTTGCGCATCTTGCGGTAGACGCGGATCAGGTCGATCAGGACCAGCAGGTTCAGAACACCGATGAGAATCAGAAATGCGCCCGAGACGGACGTGCCGATCGCGGCTCCGAGATTTCGCAGCTCGCCGCCGTCGCTCACGACTCCCTGCACGACCCACCTGACGGTAAGCCCGAGCGCGACCGCGACCAGGAACACGACCGTCGAGTGGCCGAGAGAGAAGAAGAACCCGACCGCGAGCGGTTTCTTTCCGCCCTGCAGCAGCCGCCTCGTGGTGTTGTCGATCGCCGAGATGTGGTCCGCGTCAAACGCGTGCCGCAGGCCGAGCATGTACGCAACGCCGCCCAGCCACATGAAACCTGGATGACTTGCTCCATAGGCGAGCAGCAGTCCCCAGCCGAGCAGATGCAGCAGGCCGATCGAACCGAACAAGGCCACAAGCCGGCTGCGCTCTCCCCTGTCGAACGACTGAGTGAGCATCGTCATTGTCGAGGCCACCGGTGAGAGCCTAATGCTTATCGCGACAAAGTCGCAACTGCAAATACGAATCGGGCGCGGGAAGACGCGACTCCTTCGCATTAGAAGAGGTGCGGTAGGCTTCGCCCGGATGGACCTCGAACAGCTCCCACCGCAGGTTCGCCCCATCTTGAGATCCCTGGACCACGCGATGAAAGCCCGCGAGCCGGCCATTCGCGCCAAGGTCGAGCACCTGCGCGCGACTCATCCTCTCTACACGAGCGACCAGCTCGCGCACGAGCTGATCCGCTCGACGCGGCGCCGCGTCGCGGCCACGGGAGCGTTGTCCGGAGCCACGGCGGTCGCACCGGGTCTCGGCACCGCCCTTGCCGTGGGCACGGTGGCGAGTCAGTCGCTTTATGCGCTCGAGCAGGAGATCGAGCTCGTGCTCGGGATCGCGATGATCTTCGGCCACGAGCTGGCGGGCTCCGAAGATCGAGTGCTCGAGGCTCTGGTCGTGGTCGGCGTGACGAGCGGCGCGCTGAAGCTGCGCGAGGACGTCCTGGTCGCCGGTGGCGAGCGCCTGGCCATCGCTGCGTTCCGTCGCGTGCCAAGCATGCTGCTCGTTCATGGCTCGGGCCGGTTCATCACGCGGATCCTGGCGCGGTTTGCGGCGACGGGTGCGGCCAAGGTCGCGGCGCGTGTCGTGCCGCTCGGAGTCGGCCTCGGCCTCGGGGCGGGCTTCGACTGGATTGCCGTGACCGGACTGGGACGGGCTGCGATGCGGTACTACGGACCCGGCGGGCCGGGCGCGCGCCCGCTGCTACTTGCTCCCGAAAATGCCTCGCACGTCGAACTCGGCAACTGACGAGATCTGGTCGAAGGTGCATTTCTTGGGCGGTTTGTCGGTGCGCCAGCGCAGAAATCCGGTTGCGTGGCGGAACCGCTCGCCCGCTTCGAGCTTGTCGTAGGTCACCTCGCAGACGAGCTCGGGTCGCACCGCGACCCATTCCGTGTCCTTGCCGCGCGACCACCTGCTGAGGCCGCCCGGCATTCGTCCCGGATTCGCTTTCCACTCCTCTTCGGGGATCTCGGTTTGCAGCGGCTTGAGCTTCGCGATCAGCTCCTTGCGCTCGGCGGCATTGAACGACGAGGTGTGGCCCACGTAGTGCATCGTTCCTTTCTTGTCGTAAAGGCCGAGCAGAAGCGCGCCGAGGGTTGAGCCATCGCTCGTCTTGCGCCAGCCGATGACAACGCAGTCGGCCGTCCGTTGGTGCTTGACCTTGACCCACAACCGTTTGCCCGGTACGTATGGCCCGTCCCACGACTTGGCGATCACGCCGTCGAGACCCGCGCCTTCGAATTTCTCGAACCAATCCTCAGCCTGCTTGGGGTCGCGCGTGTAGGGCGTCATGAAGATCGGCTTCTTGACTCCTTTGAGCAGCTTTTCGAGGCGCTTCCGCCTCTCGCCGAGCGGCTCCTTGCGGAGGTCGGTGGTGCCCTCGGCGAGAAGATCGAACGCGATGAACCAGGCCGGCGTCGCCTCGCTGAGCATGCGCACGCGCGACTCCGCAGGGTGCACACGCTGCTGCAGGGCCCCAAAATCGAGGCCGTTGGCCCCGACGACGACCACCTCGCCGTCCAGGACCAGCTTCGGCTGTTTGAGGGTGCGGAAGGCGGGCAGCAGCTCCGGGAAGTAGCGCGTCATCGGTCTGCCGCCCCGGCTCAGCAGGGCGACGTCGTCCCCGTCGCGGAACACCAGCGTGCGGAAGCCGTCCCATTTGGGCTCGTACTCCCAGCCGTCACCCTTCGGAATTCCCTTCTCCGAGATGGCCGAAAGCATCGGCTCCATGTCGAGCGGCAGCGGCAGCTTCACCCGAGTTGTCCCCAGGTGTCTATATGTTGTGGATTGTGGGACTCAGTGCTACCATATAGTCGGCCGGTAAAGCGGCCACAAGATTCGACATCACGCCCCCACCCCAGCCTTGGGAAGCTCGCGCAAGCGGGCTTCCTGCTTTTCAGCGCCGGCAACCTAGGACCGGAACCGCTGCAGGAGCTCGCCGATGGTGAGCTTGCCGTAGTCCCGCGCCAGGACCTCCTTGGCGGTGGCCCAGACGCCGCGGGCCGCCGCGGGACCCCGGGACTCGAGGTCCGTCAGCCGCAGCGCGTCATACACCTGGATGTCAGGAATGCGGCGCAGCTGGTCCGCGAGCCACTTGGCCCAGTTCGCCAGGTTCCCGTCGGTCGGCGCGACCTTAGCCGTTGCGCCCTCCACCCTGGCCTTGGTCGTCTCCACTTTGGCCGCGGCCGCCTCGCCCTTGGTTTCGGCGACCACCTCCCAGTTCTGCGCCGCCTCCTTCACCTTCACTGCCTCTGCGGCCGCCTGAGCAGCTGCGTCGTCGACCGCGGCCTTGGCGACGGCCGCATCGTGCGCGGTCTGCGCCTTGAGCGTCGTGAGGCCCTGCGCGGCGATCTCGCTGATCTTTTCCGAAGCCGACTCACCCGCCTTGTCGCCGGCGCCCGTCCGGTCGCCGAAGGTCTTGCCGAGCGCGCCGCCGATCAAATTTGGAACGTCGAGGCCTGTGAGTCCCTTGATCGCCGTCGTCGACTCGATCATCGCCCGCGTCGCATTACGGACGATGTCCGACGCCCCGTCCGCGCTCATCACGGTCAGGGAGTCGATCTTGCCCATCGGTTCGGCAGCCGCGCGGACGATGTCCGGCAGCGCCGCAAGGACGGTCTGGATGAGGGCCGCCTCGTTGAACTGCTTGTAGGCGTCGGCGCGCATGGCGAGCGCCTTGGCCTCCGCCTCGCCTTTGGTCAGCACGATCTGCGCCTCGGCCCCACCTTCCAGCCGGGTGGTCTCGGCATCCGCCTCCGCGGCCGCGATGCGAGCTCGCTTGGCGCCCTCTGCGCGCGCGATGACCGCCTGGGCGTCCGCCGCGGCAGGCTTGACTGTCGAGGAGAGCAGCTCTTTCTCCTTGCGGTCAGCCTCCAGCTGAGCGAGCTCGGTCTGCTTGCGGACGACCTCCTGCGTCGCTTCGGCCTGGGCAAGCGGCCCGGCCTGGTCGGCGCGCGCCTGCGCGGCCGCGACCTGGGTGCGCGTCTCGGCCTCTCGGAGGGAGACGTCGCGCGCCGCGTTGATCTTGATCTGCTGAGCTTCGGCTTCCCGCACCGCAGCCTCCTGGTCGGTGGAGGCCTTGGCCATGCGTGCATCTCGCGACACGGTGGCGACGCTCTGCTGACCGAGGAGCTCGATGTAGTTCGACTCGTCGGAGAAGCTCTGGATCGTGAAGGCGTCGATCTGCAAGCCGCTGGTCGCGAGGTCGCCCTTGGCCGCGTCCTGCACCTGCTGCAGGAGCTTCTGCCGGTCGCGGATCAGCTCTTCGATCGTCAGCGTGCCCACTATCGACCGGAGCGACCCCTCCAGCACGTTCTTGACGATGGAGTCGACCTGCTCCGGCTTGGCGTCGAGGAACCGCTCTGCCGCATTGCGGAGTGACTCGACGTCGCGGCCGATCTTGAACGTCGCCACGCCCTGGACCTGGACCTTGATGCCCTGGCTCGTGACCGCGTCGGCCAGCTGGACGGCGATCTGGCGCGCGGTCAGCTTCAGGCGTCCTACACGGTTGAGGAGCGGCAGCACGAAGGTGCCCCCGCCGACGACGACCTTCACGCCCTTGTCACCCCGCGCGGAGACCGTCTGGCCCCGCTCGTCGCGGACCTTGGCGCCGCGGGAACCGGCGACGATCAGCGCCTCGTTGGCACCGGCCACGTGGTAGCGCCCGGCGACGAACGCGAGCAGAAGGACGAGGATGATCGCGCCAGCGACCACCAGGAACGGGGTTGAGGTCAGGAACTCAGGCATCGGATCGTGCTCCTCCAGAACTCGTAACGGGGGCTGACTCCACGACCAGGTTGGTGCCGGCCACGCCAACGACCTTGACGACACGGCCGGCGGAAATCTCGGTGTCGGCGGTGGCGCCCATGCTGTGGGATGCGCCCGCGAAACTGATCAGCACGGTTCCGTATCGGTTGGCCGGGATGGCGACGGAGACGCGGCCGGTCGAGCCGATCATGTCCTGGAGGCTGAAGGACTCGGTCGATTCCGCTTGACCGAGGGCCTTGAAGGCCACGAACACGACGCCCGCGCCGGTCAGACCCGCAACGACCGCGATCAGCGTCGAGCCGCCAACTCCGGCGTTGAAGCTGTGCACGCCGAGCAAGCCTCCGACGCCGAACATGGCGACGAATCCGAGCAGCACCGGGGTCGGCGAGACTCCGCCGAGGTCGAAGCCGAGATGGACCACGTTCAGGAGCCCGCCGAGCAGGTCGTCGAAGATCAACGTCAGCAGCAAGAGACCGCCTCCGATGAGGAGGCAGGCGCCGAAGACCAGGTCGGCCGTGTTCATCGCCCTTCCACCGGCGACTGCATCTTAGGACGAGGACCGAGAAGTCGGCCTACAGGCTGCCCAGCAGCGCCTCGATGAGGTTTCGGGTTCGGGGGTCGACCCCACCTGAAGGCAGCATCTGGTTCATGACGTAAGCAAAGGCGAAGCCACGGCCGGGGTGGGCAAAGGCGACCGAGCCACCCATCCCGTAATGACCGAAGGATCCCTCTCCGGCCATCGGGCGGAACGGAAAGGAGAGCTGAAATCCGGTCGCGTAGCGCGTCTCGTAGCCAAGCACGACATCCGCACCCGCGGACTGCGGGCGGGTGGCATCGTCGAGCGTCTCCGGGCTGAGCAGGCGAACCCCGTCGACCTCGCCTATGGTCGCCGCGTACATGCGGGCCAGCGACCGTGCGTTGGTGATGCCGTTGGCCGCGGGGATCTCGGCCGCGTGGAAGGCACGATCGTTGAATGCCGGAGCGGGCAGCGCCGGGTTGACGAAGGCCTTGTGCAGCAACGTGCTCGGGTCGAGCATCCGCGCTGTGAAGACATCGAGCTGCGCGTCGGGCGGTGGAGGCGGTGGCGCCAGGATCGGGGCGACGCGGCTCTCGGCCGATTCCGGCAAGCCGATCCACAGGTCGAGGTCCAGCGGACGCGCGATGTGCTCGGCCACGTACGCGCCTACTGACGTGCCGGTGATCCGCCGGATCACCTCCCCTGCCAGCCAGCCGTACGTTCCAACGTGATATCCGTGCGCCGTGTTCGGCTCCCACAGCGGTCGCTGCGCCGCCAGAGCGGAGGCGACGGGATCCCACGCCAGGACGTCCTCGAGGGTGAGCGGCGTGTCGACCGCAGGCAGCCCGGCGCGATGGCTGAACAACCAGCGGACCGGCATGTCCTGCTTCCCTTCCGCGCCGAACTCCGGCCAGTACCTCGTGACCGGGGCCTCGAAATCGAGTCTGCCCTCCTGGGCCAGCATGTGGGCCGCCACCGCGACGACGCCCTTGGTCGAGGACATGACCATCTGCAGCGTCTCGGTCGAATAAGGCTGCTCGCCGCGCGGCCTCGTCGTGCCACCCCAGACATCGACCACGGGTCGGCCGGCCACGTACACGCAGCATGCGGCGCCCACCTCGCCAAAGCGCTCGAAGTTCGCAGCGAAGGCGTCCTGCACGGGCTCGAAACCGGCTTCCACCTCACCGTGGACGCGGGTCTCGATCACGCGCCTTAGGCTACTACTCGCCTACTGCCTTCCGGCGCCGAGCCGGCTTGTCGGTGGCTCGCCGCATCGGCGGCTCGCCTCTGCGGTAGACGGTGACCTGGATCGGCAGCACTCCGAGGTTGACCAGCGCCGCCCAGAGACCGCCGGCCAGCAAACCGATCACGGCTCCGAAGACCCCGGCCACCAGCCCCAGCGCCGGGATGACCAGGAACCACCTGTCGGACACCGACTCCAACGACTTGACCTGGTCGCCGAGCGGAAGGAGCTGCTGGGCGACGCCGAGGCTGAAGCCGAGCTGTGCCTGCCAGTCGACGATGGCCCCGGCAAACCAGCTGAGCAGAGCGCCCAGCAACGCCCCGGCGAACAGTCCGAACACGAAGCCCGTGATCGCGCCGGCAAACATCGCGCTGCGAATCGAGAGTCGGACCAGGAAGTCGCTCACCATGCCGGCCGCCTCACTCTCGACAGCGCGAAGATCGCAACCAGCAGCACCAGTGCCGGAATGGCAAATCCGTAGGCGACGTAGGGAAGCAAGAGGGCGTGCCTGGCACCGGGAACGATGGCGACGGCGACGCCTGCCGTGCGCACGCTCGCGGGCGCCGTCGAGGATCCCGTGCGCGCGAACATGCGGCTCGCCGCGGAGCCCGCGGGCCGAAGGGAGCCGTCGGGTCGGTAAAGGCCGAATGCCTCGACCGCGATGCCCGGGCGCTGCGTCCAGTAGTCGTCGAGCGTCCACCACACCGCGGCGCCAACAAAGCCTTGCTGCCGCGTGTCGAAGCTCGCTGAGAGCTGGCCGTAGTACGTGTTGAAGACTCGCGTCTGCTGCCCCTCGTCCCACGAGGTGTCGGCCCAGTGGCCGTACTCGAGGACCATGATGGGCTTTTTGGGGTAAGTCCGATGCGCCTGCAGGAGGGCATCCTGGACCGACGCCGCCGAGAGGCGGCCGCCGTACAGCACGCCGTAGTAGAAGGTGTACCCGGCGACGTCGAGGTTGGAGCTCGTGGGGTCGGACGGATCGGTGCCGTACGCGGCCTGACCGGTGAGTCGGGTGCCGTCGATGCGCCGATCGAGGTCTCGGAGCGTCTTCAGCGCGCTCGCACGTTCGGATTCACCGGTCGACTCGTTGGCGAACCCGTGGAAGAGCACGCTCGGCCGGTTGAAGTCGCGCAGGTCCATCTCCGCCAGCATCTGCTGCGGGATGCCGCGATCCATCGCGATCGAGAACGTCTTGGGGGTGTAGTGGTAGAGGGGGATCTCCTCCCAGACGGCAA
The DNA here is from genome assembly GCA_046727235.1 of Candidatus Dormiibacterota bacterium. Classification (GTDB taxonomy): domain Bacteria; phylum Chloroflexota; class Dormibacteria; order Dormibacterales; family Dormibacteraceae; genus 40CM-4-65-16. The sequence continues at coordinate 11,097 of JBKPCF010000080.1, read as the reverse complement.
GACCAAGCCGATCCGCAAGGAGCGGCAGCATCTGGTTGGGTGGATGGTGATCGACGCGGATCAGGTCGGCATGCAGATTGATCGCCCGCGTGAGAATCGTCGCGATCTCAGCACCCGAGGTGAGCGGCCCACCGGCCGGTGCCCCGTGGTTCACCGGCATCTGTCGCTCCTCGTGCATCGCGACGCCGCTGAACGCGATGGGCGAGCCGTTGAGAAGGATCCTCGGCGCCGTGGCATCCACCTTCACCTGTCGAAGGCCGAAGCTCGTGAACAGTTCATCGACTGGTTCGTCGTTTGCGACCAGGGTGACCTGCAGCAAGTAGAGCGCAGGCAGGCCTGGGCTCCAAAGGTCTGCCGACCGCATCGAAAACGGCGCAGGGACGCGAAACACCGAGGACCCACTGACCTCGCCGATGTCGATGTGATGGTCGAGCAGCGGTTTCGCATCGGCCGGGATCAGGCTCGACGCATCGGGGTTGAGCCGGTCGCCGGCGGTGACCTGGGCCGGCCACAGCTTCACTTCGACGCCCGCATTCACCATGTCTTTGCCTCGATGCTGGACGACGATCGAGACATCCGCGCCGTCCAGGTGAGGCATGACGTCGGCTCGCACTACGCTGAGCGCCGGGACCGCCTCGAGCCAGACGTCGCCGACGATTCCGCCGTAGTTCCACCAGTCGGCGAGACCCCAGGGCACGATGTCGTCGCGTGTCCCCCACTCGGGGTTGTCGACGCGGACGACCAGGTTGTTGGTCTCGTCGGTCCGCAGGGCGCTCGTTGCGTCGAGGGCGAAGGGAGTGTCGCCGCCTTCGTGATAGCCAAGATAACGACCATTCAGCCAGACATCGGCCACGTACCTCACAGCCCCGAACTTGAGCATCGCGTATCTGTCTGTCCAGTCGGGGCCGAGGCGGAAGGCTACCCGGTAGAAGCCGCCGCTCAGGGATCGATCCGGCGGTGGGTTGAAGGAGCCGGGCACCTGTGTCGTCCGCCAGCTCGATGCGTCGTAGTCGGCTGCGGCGCGAGGACCTAGCTCGGCTTCGATTCCCTTCATCGCGCTCTTGCGGTCGGTCAGACTGAGATTGGTGTCCAGGGTCTGCGGATCAAAGCGCCAGACCCCGTCCAGATCGGCGCGCAGACGTGGCTGGCGGTCGAAGGTGGGCACCGGCTGGCCGGATTGAAATGCCACCGGGCCTCCCGGCTCGTCCTGGAACTCAAGCGTGGGAGCGAGATCCGCATGGCCGCCCGACGGCACGAGGCTGCATGCCGCCGCAACGAGCGGGAGCGTCAGGCATACGGCAGAGACGACGGCCTGCCAGTAGTTGGGCATCGATCCGCCTCCAAGGTTACGGGGCACATCTGTTCGGGCGCGGCCGCGGTTCAATAGGAAGCAACGCCTCCCGCCCCGAATCCAACGTATTTACAAACGCTCGAGGGTTTAGTGCTCGATCGCTATTGCTCGGTGTGACGGGGGCTACGATCGAGGCAATGTCGGCAGGAGGATCAGCAGGAGGAGAGATAGATGTTCGGCACTGTCGCAAGGTATCGCCTCAAGCCTGGACACGAGAAGCAGTTCCTGGACAACATGGGTTCATTCGAAAACGAGCCACCGGCGGGTTGGGTCTATCACACGATCTTTCGCAGCACCCAAGACCCAAATGAGCTCTGGCTGAGCGTGGTGTTCGAAAGTGAGGAGTCGTACCGCAAGAACGCCGACAGCCCCGAGATGGACCGCGAGTACCGAAAGATGCTCGAGCACCTGCAGGGTGAGCCGGAGTGGCACGACGGGCTGGTGATTCACGAAGCGATGAGGCAGCCGGCGAAGAGCTAGCCGGCCGTGTCCCCAAACAGGTTGTCGAAAGGCTGAGAGCCTCCGGGTCCGGTAGTGGGCGTTGCGACTCACACCGACAGGAGGCTCTCATCGGGGCGAGTGCTTAGCCGAGTGTTGCTACGAAGTCGCCTTTGAACCCCAGGTCGTGCACGCTGGTCGGATTGTCGAGGCTGACCCACGCGAGATTGCCTTCGTTCGCGTCGTCGATCACCATCCTGCCGACAACGGTGTTCTTGTCCAGCCAGCCTTCCACACGGAACCCGATGGGCATTGCCACCATGCCACCAAGATGTGTCTCAACGCGAAGGCCGTCCGAGATCGCCTGCCCGTCCGGAGCGAGATATAGCGACAGCGCACTGAATTCGGCCACATGAGTCGTCCAGCGCACGGTCCCACTCTGGTCGCGAACGGTCACTGACGTGCCGGAGATGCAGGGGATGAATCCTGTCGGCGTCATCGAGGCTGCGTAGCAGTCCAATCCACCGAGCTGCTGCGTCTGCTGGCCCGAATCATCGATCACGTACAGCGGTCCACCTGGCCAGGCGTTCTGCGATGTGAGGTACACAGGGAGCATCCCGACCGATCCGGCTGACGTCCACGCCACCGGAAATGTTGCCGTGGGGCCATTAATACCCTGGGGAGCCTCGAGGTGGATCAGGGTCGTCGTCTGTCCTCCAGCCGACGCGGACTCCAGGTCGAATTTCGTCGGCCCAATGAGCGTGTTCCACCCTGTGCCAGGGATGCTCGGGCTCAGGGCGGGGAAGGTAAGGATGCCGGCCAAAACGCGGGAACCGTCGGGACTGACAGCGAACCACACGTCTTCCTGCGCCGGCTGGAGGGAAAAGTGCGCGACAACCTGTGGCTGGCTTCCAACTCTCAGCACGCGCACCGTACCGGTGCCGTCCATGTAGTACACATTCGATCCGACGACCTGCGCGACACCCTGAAGCGGCGTGTACGCGTCTGGGATCTGCGGTCCGACGCGCGGCTGAAACTGGGCTTTTGCCCGGGCATAGCCGTCGAGGCCCACGATCGCCACCGTATCCGAGGCGGAAGGCGGGCCCTCCACGACCGCAAACAGGAATTCCCCGGCGGGAGATGTAACCGCGGCAGGAGAAGGAGTCGATTGCGCCGATGCCAAGGTGGTGCTGGTTGCGGAGGCAGAGGGCGAAGCCTGAGCCAACTTCCCGGACGGGTTGCCGCAAGCGCAGAGAGCGAGCAGAAGGAAAAGAAGGGCAGAGGTCAATCGAAACGTAAACATGATGTTGTCTCCCGAGGAGCTCTGCCGCTCCTCGCGGTCTTTCAAGCTCGCCGTTATCCCCTTGAACGCTGCATTGGTGGGACAGTTACTGATCTGAGCAAGTTGCTCCCATGTCGCCGGGGGTCGGACTGCAATTAACTCGCTGGAGAGAACTGGAAATGATCGATGACAACCTCGCATTCGTCCGCAGCATGGAGGAAGACCTGTTCAATCATCGAGACCTAACCGCCGTCGATCGATACGTCTCACCGGCTTACACGCTGCGCACGGCCGAAGAAGGAGCGCCTTCCGGACGAGAGGCGATCAAGGCCTATATTGCCGCATACCTGGATGGATTCCCGGACCTCCACATCTCGATTGACCAGTTGTTGGCCGTTGGAGACAAAGTGGTTGGCGTGTTTACTTTCACCGGAACGCACAAAGGCGATCTATTTGGCGTCGCGCCCACCGGGAGGACCATATCGGTTAGGCAGATTGCGATCTATCGCCTGGAGGGTGGCCAGGTCGTTGATGAGTGGGAAATTTCTGACCAGCTGAGGCTAATGCAACAAATCGGTGCCGACTCGGGATGACGGATGCCAATTGCCGGCGATCGTGATTACCAGGGAGACCGCCCCTAGTCCTCCCCCGAGAACCGCTCCCACGCGGCTTGCCGGCTCGTCCCGATAGCCTCCCCGATGCGAGACCATGGCACACGGTTTTCTCGCAATAGGTTGATGGCTCGCTGGAGCTGGTCCTCAGACTGCTTCAGGCCGGCGGCGTTGATGCGAAGCTCATCCAGCAGCACCTCCGCCACCTCGCTGTTCGGGCCTATCGAAAGTTGGCCGTGCTGCGCTTCAGACTCGAGTACCTCATTGCAGAGACGCACGCACTGGTCGCAAATAAAGACTCCGGGACCGGCGACGAGTCTGCGGACCTTGTCCTTTCCCTTGCCGCAAAAGGAGCAGCGCCAAAGATGCTTCGTCGCCTCGCCTGTGTTCCTCCGTCTAAACACCTAACTGCTTCGTCAGGATACCTTGACGGAATGCACCGCGTCAAGAATACCTGACGCTGGAACACAACTCCGCCGGCCCGGGGGAGGTTCAAATAGGCGCCTTCTGGTCGGAAAGAGTCGGGCGGGCGAGATTTGAACTCGCGGTCTCCTGGTCCCAAACCAGGCGCTTTTCCGAGCTAAGCTACCGCCCGCGCGCGTCGATTGAACCAGACAGCTCGCGCAGCGCGCCCGACTCTAGCAGCGTGCGCACCGCCCTAGCGCGGTGGCTGTACTTCCGTTTCTCCTGGGGCGGCATCTCGCCAAACGTCTTGCCCGTGCCCGGCACCAGGAATATGGGGTCGTAGCCAAAACCCGCTTCCCCGCGCCACTCCGGCACCACCTCGCCCCGACACTCGCCTTCGAAAAACCGCGTCGCGGAGCCCGGAATCGCGAGCGCGATGACGCAGACGAACCGCGCGTGCCACGGCCGCGCCACGCCCTCCAGCCGGAGCAACAGCTCGGCGGTCCGCTCGCGCTGCGTCGGCCCCAACCGCGCCGAGCGGATCCCCGGAAATCCACCCAGCGCCTCGACCTCCAGCCCCGAGTCGTCGGCCAGCGAAGGCAGCCCGGATTTCGCGAGGGCGGCCTCCGCCTTCAGGCGGGCGTTCTGCGTGTAGGTGTCCCCCACCTCCTCGATGTCGGTGTCGAACGCGATCAGCTCGACCTGCGCGGCTGCCAGCAGATCGCGATACTCGCGCAGCTTGCCGGCATTCCCTGACGCGATGACGAGGCGCGGTCGCGGAGTCAATCAGAGCGAAGCGAGCGCGCGTTTCTGCGCGACGATCAGCTCCTTGATCCCTTTCGCCGCCAGCGCCAGCATCGAATCAAGCTCGGAGCGGGTGTATGGGGCGCCTTCGGCCGTCGCCTGCAGCTCGACCAGGCGCCCGTCCTCGCCCATCACGCAGTTCAGGTCGGTCGAGGCCTGGAAGTCTTCCCCGTAATCAAGGTCGAGCACCGGCGTCCCCTCGACGATCCCGCAGCTGACCGCGGCCACATGCTGCCGCACTGGGAGCTCGGCAATCATCCGGGCGTCCTTCATCCGCTTGACCGCCACGTACAGGGCGGCAAAGGCGCCTGTGATCGATGCGGTCCGGGTTCCCCCGTCCGCCTGCAGCACGTCGCAGTCGAGCGTGATGGTCCGCTCGCCGATCCGGCTCATGTCGACCGCTGCTCTGAGCGAGCGGCCGATCAGGCGCTGGATCTCGTGCGTCCGCCCGCCGAGGCGCCCCTGGATCGCCTCCCGCGCTCCCCGGTCGTGAGTTGCACGCGGCAGCATCGAGTACTCCGCGGTGATCCATCCCTGGCCGCTGCCGCGGCGGTGCATCGGGACACGGTCCTCGACGCTGGCGGTGATCCACACCCGGGTGCGACCCATCTCGATCAGGCACGACCCCTCGGCGTGGACGTTGACGCCGAGCTCGATCTTCAGGGCCCTGAGCTGGTCCGGCGCGCGGCCATCGCGGCGCGCGGCCGTGCCGGTCACCGTCCGAGAAGTCTCAGTAATAGCGCAGTCCCCTCGTAGAAAAGATATAGCGGGATGAACATGATGAGAGGAGTCAGCGGATCCGCTCCTGGCGTGAGGAAGTTAGCCGTGAGCCCGAGCCCGAGGAAGAAGTAGGGCCGGCGCTTGTGCAGCCACCTCGATGACGTGATGCGGAGCATGCCGAGCACAAAAAGCACGACCGGCAGCTCGAAGACGATTCCAAAACCGATGACCATCAGCAGCACGAAGCTGATGAACGCGCTGAGGTCGGGCAGGTAGGAGACGTCAGCCGGCGCGAAGCGGTTGAGGACGTTGATGTAGAGGGGCAGCGCGAAGATCGCGACCCCCACTCCGATCGCGAAGAAGACGATCGTCGCGAGGATCAACGGCAGGATGAAGCGCCGCTCGTTCTCATGGAGCCCGGGGCTGACGAACCACCATGCCTGCTGGATCACGACCGGCGCGGCGATGATGATTCCGATGTACATCGCGACCTTCAGCTGATTGATCACGCCGCCGGCCGGCTGCAGGTAGATCGCGTGGTGGATTCCGGCGCGATTGATGAGATAGTCGATCACCTGCGCCGAGACAAAGAAGGCAGCGACCGTGGCGACGACCCATGCGACCAGGGCGATGATCAGGGCGCGGCGCAGCGCCTCGAGATGCTCGATCACCGACATGCGCTCCTCGACCGGCGCAGGGGTCCTGGGCCTGCGCTGAAGGACCCTGCTCAGAAGCGCCACGGGCGCCTCAGTGGGCGGCCGACGCCGACCACTAGTTCTTGGGGGAGTTAGCCTCGGACGTCGAGCCCTTGGCGGTGCTCTCGGCGGTGCTCTCGGTGGTGTTCATCGGTTCGGCTTTCGTTTGCGCGGCGGAGGTGACCTCGTTGGTCAGGTCATTCGTCGCCTTGCGAAACTCCCGCATCGCCTTGCCGACCGCACCACCCAACTCGGGCAGCCGGCCCGGCCCGAAGATGATGAGCACGACCACGAGGAGGAGCACGATGTACGCCCAGTGGATGCCGAACATCTCGTGCCGATTATAGGCTGAGGTTCGTCAGGCCACGGTCAGAGGGTGGTCAGGAGACCTTGATCGTGATCGAGACGATCGTGTCGCTCGTGGTCATGCTCTGGACCTTCTCCATCCCGGACGTGACGGTGCCGAACCTGTTGTAGACCGCGGTCGGCCCGGAACCCGGCCACTCCGCCTTCATGATGAAAAACTGGCTCCCGTTGACGGCCCCGCCGGGCACCCGAGCCATCCCCACCGCCGCCAGGCCCCATGGCGTGGCGCTGCCTTCGTCGGGCAGCTCGTAGCCTGGTCCGCCGCGGCCGTTGCCGCGCGGGTCGCCGCCCTGCAGCACCCAGTCCTCCGACTTCCAGAAACCCAGGCCGTTGTAGTAGCCGTGGGTCGCCAGGACGACAAAGTTGTTGACCGTCACCGGCGCGACCTCGGGAAGCAGCTTGATCACGACGTCGCCCTGCGTCGTCGTCACGGTCGCCTCCAGCTTCTGGGAGGCGGTGATGCACATCGGCTGGGGGCCAATGAACTGATGCGGGCTGATCTGGGTTGACGTGGCGCAGTTGGCGAGCGCCGGAGGCACCACCGGTTCGATCGCGTGCTTGATCAGCAGCCCGGATCCGATCACTGCCGCAACGACGATTCCCATGACGAGCAGCGCCAGCCACGCCTGCCGGCCGCGCGGTGCGGGGGCGTCAAGCTCGTCCGGCTGGACGGGCGCCCCGCGCCGTGACTGTCTTGCCTGGCTCACTTCCTCGCCGTCGCCTCGGCGATCGCCTGCACCAACCCGTGCGTCGTGTACTCCCGGGCGACGATCGACACGTTCAGACCGAGCTTGCGCGCGCTGTCTGCCGTAACCGGGCCCATGCAGGCGATCTCCGCGTCCCCCAGGATCGCCGGCAGCCGGTCCTCCGGGAACGCGCGCACGAAGTTGTAGACGGTCGAGGAGCTGGTGAAGGTGATCACGTCAACGCCTTCTCCGTCGAACAGGCGGAGCAGTGCCGGACCCGCCTCGGCCGGGCAGACCGCGCGATAGACCGGCAGGATCTCAACCTCAGCGCCTCGATTTGCAAGCAGCGATGGTAGAGCGTCGCGCGCGACCTCAGCGCGCGGCACCAGCACCCGCATGCCGGCCATCTCCCAGCCCTGCAGCGCGTTGGCGAGACCTTCGGCGGTGTATTCAGAGGTCACCAGCTCGGGTCGCAGTCCGTGCGCACCGAGCGCGTCCGCGGTCTCCTGGCCGATCGCGCAGAGCTTGGTGTTGTGCAGGGCGCGGGCGTCGGAGCCGGTCGTGATGAGCATCTGGAAAAAGATGTCGACAGCGTTGGCCGACGCAAAGATGACCAGCGCGGTCCGCTCCAGGTCCTTGATCGCTCGCGTGACGCGGTCGTCGGTGGGCAGGCGCCGAATCTCGATGGTCGCAATCTCGACCACCGATGCGCCGAGGTCGACGAGCTCGCGGCGGAAAGGATCGACCTGGTGGCGCGCGCGAGTGATCAGGATTCGGCGCCCGTGTAGGGGTCGCTTCGCCATGGTGTCGAGGCGTTCCGCCATCTCCACGCCCGGGCCCAGCACGAGAAGTGCATCGCCGCGAAGCCCGTAGGTCGCGGCCTTGCGCGCCAGCTCACCGAGCGCGGCGCTGACGCGGTGCTGGCCGGGGAGACCTGGGTTCACGATCAACGCGGCCGGCGTCTCAGGCGGGCGGCCGTTCTGGAGCAGCGCCGCGATCCCCGATTCCCACCACCCCGAAGCCAGGCGCAGGACAACGGTTTCCCCGCCGGTGACCAGTCCGAATCCGATCGACGCGGAAAGGCCTTCGATGGTGAGTGGTATGCCGCTCATCACAGGCGCTGCCAGCTCGACGATCAAGCCCGGGACGGCTTCGAAATCAATTCCTGCGCGGTCGAGGCGCTCGGCGATCGCGCTGCCGTTCGAGAATGCATATGGGTTGCCCGGAAACAGCACCGTGACCTTGCGACCGTTGCGGGCAAGTCGCACCACTTCATCGATCGACTCGAGCGGCGCAATGTCGGCGTTGCCCGGCGCGAGGTGCAGCAGGCCGGTGCCACAGCCGTCGGCGTTGCGAATCACGTCTGCGTCTTTGATCGCTTCGACCGCCTGGACAGTGGCCAGCCCTGGATGACCTGGTCCGACACCGACGAGCCTGACCCTGCTCATGCCACCACGCCCATCCCCCACCCGGGACACGGGGAGACAGATTAGAGCTTTCGGCTGACCACGTAGTCCGTTAGCGCTGCCATGGCGTCGGTGGCCTCGCGACCGCCGATTGTCCTCAATCGTTGGCGTGCGGCATCCGCGTGTTTGCGCGCCTCGTCGAGCGCCCGCTGAGGACCTCTGCTGTTGCGGACCTCCTCCGCGACTCGATGCGCTTCGTGCGCGTCGAGCCTGCGATTGTCCTCGAGCTTTATGGATGCCAGCATGAACGGGAGGGTCGCGAAACCTTCCGCAACGTCATGGCCGATGGGCTTGCCGACCTCACCTTCTGTGCCCGTGTAGTCGAGTACGTCGTCCGCAATCTGAAACGCGAGCCCCAGCTCTCTCCCGTAGGCGCGAAGCGCTTCGCGCTCAGGATCCGCGAGTCCCCCGAGTAGGGCGCCGATGTCGCAGCAGGCGGCAGTCAGAGTGGCAGTCTTCGCCTCGATGCGACGCATGTATTCGTCGATGCCCGTGCTGTAGATGTACCGGATCGACTGCTGACGGACTTCGCCGGCGCACATCTCCATCACGGCGCCCGCCAGCACGGCGACTGCCTCCGGTCTGTTGGTTCGGGCCGCCCACTCATAGGCTTTGGCAAAGTAGAAATCTCCGATCACGATCGCAGGCTCTTCGCCGAGCGCGGCGGCAACCGTCGGCCGGCCGCGGCGGGTCGGGGAGCGATCGATCACGTCGTCGTGGACCAGGGTGGCGGCGTGCGTCACCTCCGCCGCGATCGCGGCGGAGATCGCCGGGTCGCGTTCGTAAGCCCCGCACATCGCGGAGAGCAGGACAAGCGTCGGACGGATGCGCTTGCCTCCAGCTTCCAGCAGTTCCGACATGGGACGCGACACTTCAGGAGGGTCGTGCGCGACATCATTCCTCAGGGTCTGCTCAACGATTCGCAGCTCGGGTGCTGCAGGGCCGTAGATGTCGACCGTGCCGGTCAAGCGCCCTTGACAGAGAGGCGATAACCGAGCCCGGGCACCGCCTCCAGGCTGACGCCAGTGTTGCTCCGCTCCGACAGCTTGCGGCGCAGGCGCTGGACATGTGGGTCGACCGAATGGTCGTCGAGGTCGTGCGGATAACCCCAGACCTTGTCCCTGAGCTGCGCGCGCGTCAGCACCCGCTCGGGATTTGCAGCCAGCACCGCGAGCAGGTTGAACTCGGTCATCGTCAGCGTGATCTCTTCGTCGCCTACCTTGACCCGGCGTGCCGCGTTGTCGATCTGCAGCGCACCGATGCTCAGCACCCCTTCGCGGCCGCCGCCGGCTTCGGCCAGGGCGGACCGCCGCAGGTGTGCGTTGATTCGCGCCGCCAGGATCCGGGAGTCAAACGGCTTGGTGATGTAATCGTCCGCGCCAACCTCGAGGCCTACGACCTCGTCCATCTTGGTGGAGCGGCCGGTGAGCATCACCATCGGGCTGGCTACGCCCTGGCGGCGAAGCTCGCGGATAACCTCGGTTCCGCTGATGTCGGGCAGGACCCAGTCGACGAGAACCAGGTCAGGCTGCGCGCTCCGGCCGAGCTCGATCGCTTGCGCGCCGGTGCCCGCCTCGACCACGTCATGGCCCTGGAGCCGGCATACCTCCGCCACGAGAATGCGCACCGGGACGTCGTCTTCGATGACGAGGATCCGGCGGCGCCGGCGCGGCGGCGGGGTGCTCAGTTGGTGGTCGGAGGCGCGAAACCCACCCGTCGTGACTCACGGGCTGAGCGCTTCGATCTGCGCATCAGGATTACGCGCTTGTCCCCCCCGTCGATCACGCTCGCAAGCTCCCATCCATCGGCACCGGCATCATGCAGGACCTTGACCAGCGTCACGCCGTCTGCAACCTGGGCCACCGTGAGCACTCGCGTCGAGAACTCCCATTCCCGGGCCGGATAACCGACCGACGGCACCATTCCGGTCGCGATGCCGCGCGCACCGTCGGGCTGGACTGGCTGCGCCGGCTCTTCCGGCTCTTCGTCAGGGTCTTCTTCGAAACGCGGGCCCATTGTCGTCAGATTGTAGGCTCACCTCCCAAGTACCCCCGGCGGGGGTCGAACCCGCGCTGGACCGGGTTTAAGCCGGCTGCCTCTGCCATTGGGCTACGGGGGCAAGATCCATTTTGCCTCCGGCCGTCAGTCGTAGTCGAAAAAGCCCCGCCCCGTCTTGCGGCCGAGGCGTCCTTGATCGACCAGCCTGCGCAGGACCTCTGGAGCCTCCGGACCCTCACCCTGCCGGTGCCGGTCCTGCATCGCGCCGTAGAAGA
>JBKPCF010000079.1:0-17018 GCA_046727235.1 Candidatus Dormiibacterota bacterium | reverse complement strand
TCGACCACGTCGAAACCGGTCACCTCGGGCATCATCAGGTCGAGCAGCACGAAGTCGGGCTTCATCGACCGGGCAAGCTCGATCGCCTCCCGGCCTCCGGATGCAGGGAGCACGGTGAAGCCCGCGGGCTCGAGCGCTTTGGCGAGCCACTGCCGGTTCGCGGGCTCGTCGTCGACCACGAGGACGCGCACCTCGTCGTCGCCGGGCTCGTGCCTGAAGTCGAATCGATTCAGTCGCTTGATCAGCTCTCTCGCGTCGACTGGTTTGACGAAGTAATCCATCGCGCCGAGCGCCAGACCGAGCTCGGGGTTGTCGACCACGCTGACGATGACGATCGGGATCGTGCTGGTGGCCTGGTCGCTCTTCAACCTCGTGATCACCTCCCAACCGTCGATGTCGGGCAGGATGATGTCGAGTGTGATCGCGGCGGGCTGCAGCTCGCGAGCGCGCGCCAGCGCCTGGTTGCCGGTCCGCGCGAGCTCGGTCCGGTACCCTGCCGACACCAGCTGGCGGGTCAGGAGCTCCGCCGCCGCGGGGTCGTCCTCGACGACCAGGACGAGCGGCCCCGACGCGTGCCGGCCGTTCACGGCCTGAAGCGGTTGTGGCTCGGCCGGTCGCGCGACGTCTTTGTCAAGCGGTAGGACCAACGTGAAGACGCTGCCCTTGTCGGGACGGCTGCTCACGTGCACGTCTCCTCCGTGGAGCAGCGCGAACCGCCTGGTCAAAGCGAGGCCGAGGCCTGTCCCTTCGTGCTTGCGGCCCGGTCCCTGGTCGACCTGGTGGAACTCGTGGAAGATCAGCTTCTGGTCTGCCTCGCCGATGCCGATGCCGGTGTCGGCGACCCAGATCTCGATGGTGTCTTTCTTGCGCCTGGCCCCGATCGTCACCGTGCCGCCATCGGGCGTGAACTTGATCGCGTTCGAGACCAGGTTCAGCAGCATCTGCTTCAGCTTGCTCGCGTCGGCCGGGATCACTCCAGCCCCGTCGACGTCGGCGGTGAGCTTGATCTCTTTCTTCGACGCCAGCACCTCCACGGTCTTGACCACCTGGTCGACCGCTTCGTCCACCTGCACCGGCTGGAGGCGAAGCTCCATCTGGCCCGCCTCGACCTTGGACAGGTCGAGGATGTCGTTGATCAGACCGAGCAGGTGACGGCCGCTGGTAAGGATCTGGCCGATGAATCGCGTGCGGGTCGCGTCGTCGAACTGGCCCTCGCGCGAGTCGGTGAGCAGCTCGGAGAAACCGATGATCGCGTTGAGCGGGGTGCGAAGCTCGTGGCTCATGTTGGCGAGAAACACACTCTTATGTCGGTTCGCCTCGCTCAACGCCCGGTTGCTCTCCTCGAGCTCGGTGATGAGGTGGCGCCGGTCGAGCGCGGTCACGAACGCGCTCATCAGCTGCTGCATCCGGTTGACCTCGTCGCCGCCGAAGCCTGGCGTGAAGGGTCCGGCGAGAAGGATCAACGTTCTGGACGCGGACAGGCCGGCCACCGGCAGCGCCATCACGGTGCTCTCTGCGCCACCGAGCGCGGTCCGGCTGACGCCGCGCGGAAGGCTCGCCACGCGTTCCTTCAGCTCGGCGAGCTGTTCGGCTTTCAGCCCGCGCGAGGCGGCCGCGGCGCCGGTCGAGTCGAAGAGGGCGCCGGACGACGCCCCGACCAATCGAGCCGCCCACTCGAGCGCGCGGCTTGCGAGCGCGTCGCGGTCCTCGCTCAGGAGCAGCTCCTCCATGAACGCTCGCAGGCCTTCTTCCTCCGGTGCGCGCCACTGCCGGCGCAGCCACTCCGGCGGCGCGAAGCTCGCGTAGAGAAGCGGGACGATCGCCAGGGCGACGAGCTCGAACCCGATCTGGACGCCGGGCTGCCGGACCAGCACCTCGAGAGGGATCGCAACCACGAGGAGGGCGACGAATCCTCCAAAGCCCAGGCTTACCGAGCGCAGGCGCCAGGCCTGAACGGCACCCAGCTCGCGGGCTGCCACCCAGAAGCGGACGATCGGCTCGCCGACGCACGCGGACCACACGCCGATCAACGCGACGACCGCGACGATGACAAACCACCGCGGCGCACCGCCGACCGAGGCAATGAGCAAGAGGACGCTGGCAGCCACCAGTGCGACGATCGCGGCGGCGTGCCAGCGCCATGGGAGGGGGATGAGGGTGTCTCGATAACGCAGAAGTGCGTAGGCCGAGCCCATGAACCCGGCCAGGCTGATTAACCCGATCCACTGCATCGAGACCGGGAGGTGGGCCTGGACCCGGCCGAGGCCGGACACCCCGGCGAGCAGGATGATGGCGAGCGCGAGGAAACCCATGGAGCGGTCGCGGCGTCGCAACCACGTGGCGGCGATCACGACGCCGAGGGCGACGAACGCAACAGCGACCGCGTCCTGGAGGAATGCAAGCAGGTCGGTCACCGCGTCACCTCAGGCCGCGCCCAGGCTTGTGAGTCGTGGAGCGTCCTTTAGAAAGATTTCGACGACCTCAGGGTCCCACTGCCGATTGGCTCCGACTCTCAAGGTCGACAGCGCCTCATCGAGCGACTTGCGACGGCGGTATGGCCGGTCGTTGACCAGGGCATCGAACGCGTCGCAGACCGCGACGATGCGCGCCAATCGGGGGATGTTCTGCCCCGCGAGCCGGTCGGGATATCCGGTGCCGTCGTAGTGCTCGTGGTGGTGCCTGATGATCGGCAGGAGGCTCGTCGCCGAACGCAGCGGCGCCACGATGTTCTCGCCGATGTTCGGGTGGAGCTGCATGGCCGCGGTCTCCATCGCGTTGAGAGGGCCTGGCTTGAGCAGGATCGCGTCGGCCACGCCGATCTTGCCGATGTCGTGAATGAGCCCGCCGCGGTACAGGGCATCGAGGTCTGACGCCGGCAGGTCGAGGTCGACGCCGATCCGTTTTGCCGCCTCGGCGACGCGCTGGGTGTGCGCTTCGGTGAAGGGGTCCTTGGCCTCGACGGCCGCGGCGAGGGCGAAGATCACCTGCTCGGCGCTGTCGAGGGAGTCGTAGACGCTCTTCAGCCGCAGCGCGGAACGGACGCGCGCGACGAGCTCGATGCGGTCCACGGGCTTGGTCATGTAGTCGTCCGCGCCGCAATCCAGCGCCTTCACGCGGTCAGACGTCCTGTCCAGCGACGTGATCATCACGACAGGGATGAGTCGCGTTGCGGGAGCCGCCTTGATCCGCCGGCACACCTCGTAGCCGTCGATTCCGGGCATCTGCACATCGAGCAGGACGAGGTCTGGCGGCGAAGCCTGGATCGACTTCAGGGCGGACGCGCCGTCCTCGGCGGTCCGGACCTGGCAGTCGACGCCCGCAAGGCACGCCTCGATGAGCTCCCGGTTGGCCGGTCCGTCGTCGACGACGAGCACCACAGGTATGCGCGCGGCAGGCACGAGCCGCCGGGTGACCGGGAGCGCAGGTTGCTGGTCTCCGGTCGAGGGGCTCGGCCAGGCGGCGGGCCTCAGGGCGGCGACAAACGCGGCGGCGGAGGCATACCGCTCCTCCGGCCGCTTCGCGAGCGCCCGCCGCAGCACCTCCTCGATGTGCGCGGAGAGCTCGCCTCTCAGCTCCCGAGTCGCGGGCATTGCTTTGGTCACGTGCGAGAGGAGGGTCGCGGCGGGGGTGTCCGCCTGGAACGGGACGCGACCGGTCAGCATCTCGTACGCGACGACGGCAAACGAATAGATGTCGGACGCGCTGCCCATCGGTTCATCCGACGCCTGTTCCGGTGACATGTACTCGGGAGTCCCCATCACGGTGCCCCTCTGCGTCATCCGGTGCAGCGAGCCCAACATCCTGGCCAGGCCGAAGTCCGCCAGGACGGGCGTGCCGTCCTCGCGCAGAAGGATGTTGGAGGGCTTCAGGTCGCGGTGCAGGATCCCGCGTGCGTGCGCGTGGTCGAGCGCGCCGGCCAGCTGCTCGAGCAAACCGACCGCCTCGCGCAGCTCCATGGGCCGGCCGACCCGGTCGGCAAGCGTTCCACCCTCGACCAGCTCGAGCACCAGGTAGGCGAGGCCGTCCTCGTAGCCGAAGTCGAACACCTCGAGGATGTTCGGGTGCTTGAGCCGCGCCACCGAGCGCGCCTCCTGCTGGAACCGTTCCTGGTAACCGGGGTCGTCGGCGAGCAGGTCGGGGAGGACCTTGATCGCGACGTAGCGGTCGAGGCCCGGATGGTAGGCCCGGTAGACGGTCGCCATGCCGCCGCGGCCGATCTTGGCGACGACGTGGTACGAACCGATGCTCACCCCTTCGCGGACGTGCATCTCAGACCACGCCGAGAAGGACGAGGACACCCACGACCGGAGGCAGTGCCATCAGGCCGCAGGTCAGCGCGAGCACCGCCGCGATGGCGGCACGCCGCGGCCGGGCGACAACAGCACCGGCGCCCGGTTCAGCTAAGCGGCCGGCGAGACGCCTCGTGTAAACCAATCCACCCTTCCGCCCTAAGCCTAAGAAGCAATTGCTTATCGGCTCCCTCCCCGAAGGGCGAATTCCCTACCCAACCGGGTAGTTCTGTTAATCCAACCGGTTAAAGCCAGCCTTCCTTGGTCACCTGGTGGGCCAGCTCGGTCCGGTTGGAGGCGCCGGTCTTCTCCAGGATCTGGCGCATGTGGAACTTGACCGTGTTCTGGCTGAGGTGGACCTCGGCCGCGACCTCTCGGTTGGTGCGCCCCGCCGCGACCAGGCGCACGATCTGCTTTTCCAGCGGGCTCAGCGGAGGGCCCGTGCTCGGGATCCGCGGGGCACCGGTACGGCTCGCGGCGGTTCGGAGCCGCTCCTGCATCGACGCGTTGTCGATGGCGATCGCCGCGACGCTGCCGAGCGCGTCGAGGAACGAGAGCCACTCCTGGTCCGGCGTCAGGGCCGAGCGGTGGAAGACCTCCAGCGCGCCGACGAGCTTGCCCCGCGAGATGAGAGGGACGGCGCCATAGGACTTGAAGCCCTCGCGTGCGAAGAGGGAGCGGCGGCGGAACTGGGAGAACGCGCCGAGGGCGGTCACGGTCTCGATCCGCCGGCTGCTCACGGTGCGCCCGGGAAGCGAGTCGTCGAGCGGCAGGCGGTAATCGGGTACCGCCGTCGCTCGGAAGCCGGTGCTCGCCGCGAACGACAGCATGTTGTCGGTCTCGTCGAGGAGGAGCACGTCCGCGGCGTCGGTCTTGAGCTGGACCATGACCTGGTCGAGGATGATCTTCAGCGTCACCCGGAGGTCGGGGCTGGCCGAGATCGCCATGCCGATGCTCTGAAGCGCGCTGAGGCGTTCGAGGCGCTGCACCGCGTCCTGGTAGAGCTGGGCGTTTTCAACCGATAGACCTGTGCGGTCGGCGATCGCCTGCAGCCACAGGATGTCCTTGTCGGTCAACGGGTTCGAGCCTCGTCGCTCGAAAAGCCCGAGCGTGCCTATGGTCGCCCCCCGCGCGCGCATCGGGACCACCATGATCCCCAGGTACGGTGCCCCCGTGATTTGCGCCGGATGCTCGTCGAGATACGACCGGAGCTCGTCGTTGAGCATGTCCCTGACGCGATCGGCGGCGAGGCTCGGAATCAAAAGCGGTTCGCCGGACTCGATCACCCGACTGGAGATGGGGGCTGTCGACACCGCGCCAGATCCTTGCATCGCCTCGATGTACCTGGCGAATGTCGGGTCGGCGTCGTCGACCGCGATCACGCGCATGATGTCTGGGTCTTTGCCCATGATCGACGCCACCCAAATGCCTGGCCGCAGCTTGCTGAGGGCTCGAGTGACCGTGGTCAGGATTGCGTCCGCGTCGAGACGCGCATGCGCAAGGCGCTCGGCCACCTCCTCCACGATGTGGTCACCGGCGCTGCGCCCGCTCATCCGGCTGTGGGTGATGAGATGCGTGACGTCGGTGAGGATCGCGACCACGCGGCTCACGTCGCCCGACGTCGAAAACTCCGGGACGGCATCTACCTGGAGCCATACGTCGGCTCCGTCCGGGCGGCGCGCTCGCGCCAGGGCGCCGCGCACCTCGTGCCGGCCCTTGAGGGCAGCGACCACCGGGTGGACCGAGATCGGCCCGTCGCGGGCATCGGTGACCAGCCAGTCCGCCTCGTCGGCGAGCGACCCGATCAGGTTCTGTGCGCTCGCTCCGAGCATCGCCGCCGCGGCGTCGTTGACGTCGAGCACGGTCCCCGTCGAGTCGTATGTCATCACCGCGCCCGGAAAGTCGGTCCAGGTGGAGCCGGGGGGCGCTGGCACGCTCGAAATTATCGTGACGGGACCTGGGGTTTTGTTAAGTAACACGCCTAAGGGTTGCCCGTGGTCTCCGTGAGCGCGTCCGCGGCCGGGGAGGCGTGGGTATGTGAGGTGGAGGTGGACCACGCCGGCGAGCAAACCCGGCACACGGTCACGGTGTCCCCACGCGACCTGGCGCGCTGGGGCAAGGGGGATCACAAAGAGGACGTCGAAGATCTGGTGGCCCGGAGCTTGGACTTCCTGCTCGAGCGAGAGCCGCCCGGCTCGATCCTCCAGCGCTTCGACCTCTCGGTCATCCAGCGCTACTTCGCCGACTACGATCGGCAGTTCAGGCGATGACGCGCAAGGTGCAGGCCTACGTTTTCATCGACACCCGCAACCCTGGACCCAGGCGCGTGGTCCGCGAGGTCCGCAAGCTTGCAGGGGTCGTCCGAGCCGACGCGTTGCTCGGCACTCCTGACGTGGTCGCGATCGTTGAAGGCGACGACATCGCGGCGATGGACGCCGTCATCGACACGATCGTGGAGCTCGACGGTGTCCTCGACACCGAGTCCAAGGTCGTTCGCTGGATCGAGTGACCGCTGATCTCCCCCGTCATAATCGACGGACTTTGAGGGGCACGATCGAGCACATTCACATCGCCGAGGTTGCGGGCGGCCCCATGCGCTCGCTCGCCTCGGTCGACGCAGTCGCGGGCGTGGGACTGGGAGGGGACCGCTACGCGCGGCGCGAGGGCTTCTGGCCCGACGACAAGGAGGAGAGCCGCGACGTCACGTTGATCGAGGCAGAGGTGGTGGAGAGCCTGTCCGAACGAGGCATCGAGCTTGCACCCGGCGCCAGCAGGCGAAACATCACCACGCGCGGAATCCGTCTCAACGAGCTGGTCGGCAAGGAGTTCTGGATCGGCGCGGTGCTGGCACGAGCCACTGAGCTCTGCGAGCCGTGCACCCACCTCGTCGCCCTGACGGGCAAGCCCCTGATCAAGCATCTCGCGCACCGCGGAGGCCTGCGCGCCGACCTTTTGACCAGCGGCCGGATCAGGGTCGGCGACCGGGTCGAGGTCAAGGAGCCGGCCTTGAACCAGCTGTCACGCTGACCGACCAGCGTCTCAATCTCGCTTGAGCCAGGCCCTCAGGTCGTCGATGACCGGTTGCAGGAACAGGATCGCCAGCACGGGCGCCCCGATCAGGTTGATGACCTGCCACAGCTCGATCTGCGCGCCGGTCCCGGCCGTTTGATGGCCGGCGAATCCACCGCTGGTCGCAACTATCGCGGCGAGAAGCAAAGACATCTACTTCCTTTATCTATGTGAACGTCTGGGTCGGGCTAATCTGTCCGGCGTGGCGGGCAAGTTTACGGGCTGGACGGGCGATTTCAGAGGGTTTTTCCTGGGTCTTCGGGCGAACAACAACAAGGCGTACTTCGAAGCGCACCGGAGCCAGTACGAGAACGAGGTCAAGGCCCCAATGCTTGCGCTCCTGGCCGACCTGGAGGCGGAGTTCGGGCCGCCGCATCGGGTTTCGCGTCCCCACCGCGACATCCGCTTTTCGGCCGACAAGTCGCCGTACAAGCTGAACATCTATGCCGACCTCGACCGCGGTGGCTACGTGGCCCTCGACGCCGATGGTCTGGTCGCCGCCGGCGGCCGCTACATGGTCGACGACGTCCAGCTCAAGAAGCTGCGTGAGGCAGTCGCGGCCCACGCCTCAGGCAAGCAGCTGGTCGCGATCGTCGCCGACCTGCGCAAGAAGGGCTACGAGGTCGAGGGGCAGGAGCTGAAGCGCGTTCCGCCACCCTATCCGCAGGACCACGCCCGCGCCGACCTGCTCCGCCACAAGCGGTTGATTTACTGGAAGCGCTGGCCGGTCGAGGAGTGGATCGCCACGCCGAAGGCTCGTGACCGGGTCGCCAAAGCCTGGCGGGACGGAGAGGCCTTGAACGCATGGTGCGCGAGGTACATGGACCCGAAGCGCTAAGCCTGCATCTCCGCGAGCAACCGCGCGGCCTCGCGCGCGTTCGTGGTCCCATAGTTCGAGAAGCAGTTGTTGTAGACGACGTGCGTCTGCTTCGTGCTCTTTGCGACGGTTGCGATCTTCGGCGTCCAGTCCGCGAGCTCGTCCTCGTCATAGAGGTACCGGAACCGTTCCGCCGGGCTGATTTCCTTCTTCTCCCAGTTGTCCTTGTTCCGGCCATGGAACCGGAACACCGCGAGGTCGTCGTTGGTCTCGATGACGACGGGCGGGACCGAGCTCTTGAAACCCTGTGGCTCGTCGACCGCGACGTACGGGATCTTGTTGTCCTGCAGGAACCGCACGGTGCGTTCGGCGTTCTTTTCGTTGAACCAGCTGCCGTGCCGGAACTCGACAGCGATCGGAAGATCCAGCCGCCGGCGCGTCTCGAGGATCAGCTCCCGCGCCTCATTCGATGGAAACACCCACTTTGGAAACTGGACGAAGATCGCGCCGAGCTTGCCCGCATCGAGGAGCGGCTCGATCCCCTCGCGAAACTGCGCGTAGACGGCGTCGAGCAGCTCCGCCGGCAGGTCCTTCCGGTAGATCCGCTTTTTCTCCCTGAGCTGAGAGGTGAGCTCTTCCCGGATCGCCTTGGGCAGCCGCGCCACCTCGGTCGGCTGGCCCGTCATCAGGGCGTGCGCCTTCACGTCGAATACGAAACCCTTCGGCGTCCGCTCCACCCACGTCTCGGCGACGCGCTTGTATGGCAGGGCGTAGTAGGTCGAGTCGACCTCGACCACGGAGAACTGGCTGGCGTAGTACCGCAGCCGCTCCTCGGCGCTGTCCGCGCCTTTCGGGTAGAAAACGCCCGGCGCGGTCATGGTCGGGTCGGTCCAGCTGGCGGTGCCGAAGCGAGCCTCGCCCTTGCCGAGCTTGAGCGGCGACCGGGCGGCCTCGCCCGCCTCCTCGGAGCGCTTTTTTGCCGGCTCCACCCCTGGGTCGTGCGGATCGGTGCGGGGCATATGTCTAGGCCAGCCACTCGGTGATGAAGCGAGGGCTGAGGTGGATGTCGACCTGTCGCAGCCTGCCAGCGCCGGAGTTGACGAAGCCATGCAACTGACCTGCATCGACGACCGCGAACTCGCCGGCGCCCACCTCGTGCTTCGATTCGCCGTCGTCATATGTCGCGGTCCCTTCCAGCACGATCAGGATCTCGACGTAGGGGTGACGGTGAAGGCGCGGACCCTCTCCTGGCCCCGCGTCGACGAAGAGGATGCACGCACCGATTCCGCCGTGCTTCTCGCCGACGAAGTCCCGCGAGACCTTGTCTTGGGGGAGATCGTCCCGCCGAAAAAATCGCACCGCCACCAAAGGCGGATGTTAGTTACCCGCGAGCTCCGAGATGAGCTGCGCCTGCTCGATCAGGTAGCAGGGCGAGATGAACTTGTGCGTGACGCGCGCCCGTGCGGCGGCGCCCAGCTTCGTGGCTCGAGGCTCGTCGTCGAGCAGGTCGACCACCGCGCGGCCGAAGGCGGCCAGGTCCCGCGGGTCGTCGATGAGCACGCCGCTCGTGCCGTTCTCGATCTGGTCTTCGATCCCGCCGATGCGGCTCGCGACCACGGGCCGGCTCTTCCACATCGCTTCGGCGACTGTTAGGCCGAATCCCTCGGCCACGCTCTTCTGCACAACCACGTCGGCTCTCCGCTGCAGGGCGTTGACGATGGCTGCGTTCTCGTCGCCGTCCTGCATCGGAAGCTGAGCAATCACGACGCGCCGGCGCACGATGGAGGGCAATTGCTCACGGCGGCGGTTCAGGTCGGCAAGGACCTGGGGCTGCTCGGGGTCGTCATCGACCGAGGTCGCCGCGGGACCCGCAAGCACCAGCCACGCCGAGCTGTTCGGCGCGACGTGCTCGGCGAATGCATCGAGGACCCCGGCCGGATCCTTGAGCCGGTCCCAGCGCGAGACCTGCAGGACGATGCGCGAGTCTTCGGGCAGCGGAGGCTCGGTCATGTTCGCCGGCCGTGTGACGCGACCGCGTGTCCCGTCGTTGCGAGTGAACGACGCCTCACTGGCGTTCGTTCCGTTCACGACTCCGGCCGCATGCAGGATCGCGCGCACGGAGCCCCGATCGAGGTCCGCGTTCTTGGTTGAGAACGGATCGATGCAGGGAGCGATGACGCGGACCCGCCCCGGGTCGAGCCCCTCCCAGACGTATGAGGCGCGAGAAAAGACGCACGCTCCGGCCGTGTCGAGATAAGGGCGGAGAAACTTCCAGGCGTCGCGAACGATGTCGTTGGCCGTGTCGACGCCGATGTGCGACCGCCACACGACGTGAGCGCCGCGTTCGGTCAGCGACGGGATCAAGCCCACCGTCTGTGGGTCGTGCAGGATCACGACGTCGCCCGGGTGGATCAGCTCGAGGAGCGGCCCCGCGTTGTTGGCCGTCACCAGCTCGTACTGATGCTCCTCCTCCGCCGACAGTCGCGCGCCATCCGACGCGACGCCGTGCAGCATGCCGTGGATCTTCTTGGTGACCTTGAAAAAGTCGGGCGAGCCTTCGATCACGAGCCAGCGCTCGTCGATCCCGGCGCCTCGGTCGTACGGGATCAGAGACGCGAGCAGCTCGGCAACCCCGCCGCCTCGCGCGGTCGAGTTGACGTTCCAGAGCACGCGGTCGTGCATCGTCTGGGCCACCTGGGCCAGGCCGCCGTTGAGCGCGCTCCACACGTCACGATCGAGCAGCGGACGGAAGCGCTCGATCGGCGCCGCTCCCGTTTCGACCTGGTGCAGCTTGGCTGTCACGTCGTTACAGGGGAAGGAACGCCTTGGGCGCTTCTACGCGGGCGAGGGTTCAGGCGACCCGGGCGACGAGGTCGTCCCCGGCGACCAGGTCTGAGATCGACCCGAGCAGCGAAGACGCGGCGACCTCAGCCTCGCCGGGAGGCAGGTGCGCCGGCGAACGGCCTTCGAAGACGAGCCGCACGGGCTCGTCTGGCCTGCGGTTGGAGATCGCGCGCACGACTCCTCCAAGGCGCGGTGTGGGCTCGCCCTCAGACTGCAGCGCGACCGCCACCAGCACAGCCCGGGCGGCCGAGATGGGCACGCCGAGCAGCAATTTTTGGGCGTGGTCCAGCTGCAGTGTCTGTCCGCGATGTCGGGACAGCCACCCGTGCACGCGTGCCAGGTCGGTCGTCCCCTGAGTCTCGCGACGAATCGGATCCATCTCCCGAGGAAACCGCATGGGCGCGGCCTTTATTCGTGTCGTTGAGCTTGCTAAGCTGCAGGAAATCCGTCGGTTCGCGAAGTAGGGGGAAAGAGAATGCGGGGACCTCTTGATTTCGTGCGTTCGCGTTCGCGCGCCGTTCTTGCGCTTCTGCCGCTTCTGGCTGTGAGCGCGCCCGTGGCGCCTGTCCATGCGGCGACGATAGGCGCGGTGGAGACGTATGTCGTCACGTACAGGGATGGCGCGTCCTCACGAGATGCCGCGTCCTTGATCCAGGGCGTCGGCGGTCAGCTCGTCTACAACTACCAGGAGATCGGCGTGGTCATCGCACGCTCCGACCGGAGCGACTTCGCGGCCAACCTCAGGTCCGCTGCTGGCGTTGACGGCGCGGTGGCGACCACCAGGTTCGCCACTCGTCTGGATGACGGACAGGTGGACGCCGGCGGCAGCGACCCCACGCCCACCGTCGCGGCCCTTCCTGGCGACAACCTGTCAGGACTGCAGTGGGACATGCCGCAGATCCATGCTTTCGAGGCGCAGGCGATCACGAGTGGAAGCCGCTCGGTGCTGGCGGGTGATATCGACACCGGGGTCGATCCCACACATCCCGATCTCGCGCCGAACATCGACTTCACCAACAGCGTCGGCTGCGTTGGAGGCGCGCCGAACAGCAGCCCAGCCGCGTGGCTGGACAACAATGGTCACGGCACGCATACGGCCGGCACCATCGCCGCGGCGCGTAACGGAATCGGCATCGTCGGAGTCGCGCCGAACGTAAGGCTCGCCGCCATCAAGGCCGGCGACAGGGACGGATTCTTCTTTCCCGAGGCCGTCGTGTGCGCATTCTGGTGGGCCGGCAGCCACCACTTCAACGTGACCAACAACAGCTACTTCGCCGACCCGTGGCTGTTCAACTGCAAGAACGACCCCGAGCAGCGCGCGATCTGGAGAGCTGAATCTCGGGCGATCAAGTACGCGATGCAGCAAGGGGTGACGGTGGTCGCGGCAGAGGGCAACCAGTCCGACGACCTCGCGCATCCCACGCAGGACGCGACCAGCCCTGACAACACGACTCCGGTCCTTCGAACCGTGCACAACGACTGCGCGGTGATCCCGGTAGAGGTTCCGGGTGTCATAGGCGTAACCGCCGACGGCAACCTGAAGATGAAGTCGTTCTACTCCAGCTTCGGCGTGGGCTCGGCGCAGGTCGTCGCACCGGGAGGCGACAGCATCCTGCAGCGGACGGCTGCGGCGCCGAATGGACGGGTGCTCTCCACGTTTCCTCCATATCCCGTCGCCATCAACTGCCTTCGCGTCGTGTTCGACGGAGCTGCCAAGTACTGCTACCTGCAGGGCACTTCGATGGCTTCCCCGCACGTCACGGGCGTGGTGGCCTTGATCGAGAGCCTTGGCATCACGAACCCTGGCCAGGTGACGGCACGAATCACCAACACGGCCGACCCACAGGCGTGCCCGGATGCGACAACTCTCGCGCTTTACGCGCCGTTCCCGGCGCTGGACGGGGGCGCACCGCAGCAGTGCGAGGGTGGTCCCGCGTACAACTCGTGGTTCGGCCACGGGCAGGTCAACGCCCTGGCGGCGGTCAGCTAGGCGAACTTGCACTGAGTTTGAATTCGGGCGGGCGCGCTCTGCATGCGCCCCGCCCGATCTCTCCTGCCGAAGCCGGCTAGGCCAGCAGCTGCTCCAACCGGTCGAGAAAGGTGGCCTGCGCCGCCAGGATCATCCGCCGCGCGGTCTCGAGGTCGAACCATGCCGCTCGATCGACCTCCGGGAACGTCTGCATCCGGCCAGAGCCCGGCGGCCACTCCATGCTGAATGTCGAGCTTTCGATGCGGGCCACGTCGATGTCGCCAGGCTCCGCCCAGGCGTGGACGACCTTGCCTCCGGCCTGACGGATCGAACCCAGGGACGATAGAGCTCCAGCGGGCGCCGGCCGGCCGAGCTCTTCCGCGAACTCGCGCTGCGCCACGTCCATCGGGGTCTCGCCCAGCTCGATCTCCCCTTTGGGGATCGACCACGCGCCTTCGTCACGGCGCTTCCAGAACGGGCCGCCTGGGTGCACCAGCAGCACCTCGACGTGCGAGGGCTCGCCGCGGTACAGGAGCAGGCCGGCGGACTCTTTGCTCAGCGCCGCTTCTGTCGAGCGGTTTTTTCAGGCGGCCATTCGAGCGGGAGGCCCGCCTCGAGGTGAGCCATGGCTCGATCCACCACCTTATGCATGTCTGCTTCCGGATTCTCGCCGATGGTGATCAACGCCATCATGAGCACGCCCAGCACGGCGCCCGCGATGTTGTGGACGGCGAAGTCGTTTGGCCGCTTTCCGACGCGCGGCGCGAGGACGTCCGCGATCTGGTCCGCGAGCGTGGCGAACTGGCTCAGCATCGCGGCTCGCAGCTCGGGTGTCGTCGTGAACAGCTCCATGCGCTGGCGCATTAGCCTGTCCTGCTCGGGCGTGATCTGCGTAAAAACCGTGCGCATTGCCGTCCGCAGCCTGGTGATCGGGTGAATGTGGCTCGGCTGCGCGTCGAACGCGGCGAGGACCAGCGGGTCCAGGTCGTCCTGGAACACCACTTCCTCTTTGCTCGGGAAATAGTTGAAGAAGGTGCTGGGCGAGATCTCGACGGCTTCGGCTATGTCCTCGATGGTCGTGTTGTCGAAGCCCCTCTCCAGAAAGAGGCGCATTGCCTCTTTCTGGATCGCGGCTCGTGTCTTGAGCTTTTTGCGCTCCCGTAATCCGATGCTCACGCCACCTCATCGACCGCGGTGATATCGATCCCCGGCGACTGCGCTGTGCGTCCCGGCAGGAAGGCCAGCGCGAGCAGCATGGCCAGCGCCGCGACGGCTGCGGAGGCGAGAAGGGCTGCGTCCATCCCCTGGACAAAAGAGTGTCGCACCGATGCGAGGAGCGCCGGCGACTGGAGCTTCTCCCCGACCGCGATTCCGGCGAAGACGCTGCGCTTGACCACCTCAGCCACCGCCGGCGGAAGCCCGGCCAGGCTCAGCTGCGACTGGTAGACCGACACCAGAATGCTGCCCGTGATCGCCGAGCCGAGGGGTGCGCCGACCTTCTGCATCGCCTGGATCAACGCCGACGCAACCCCGCTCTGCTCACTCGGAACGGCCCTCAGTGCGGCAGAGGCCGCGGTGGCGAAGCCGATTCCCATGCCGAATCCGACCACCGCCGTCCAACCGGCGACAAACCAGGCGCTCGAGTCGACCTGAGTGTTGGCGCCCACGACAAGGCCCACGAAAATGATCGCGAAGCCTGTGGCGACCGTCACCTTCGCCCCGATCCGCTCTGCGATCCTGTCTGCGGGCACGGCGCCGAGAACGAGACCGGCGATGATCGGGAGCAAACGAATCCCCGCCCCCTGAGGATTCAGTCCGAGCACCCCCTGCGAGTACTGGGGAAGCGTGAATACGAGACCGATCAGCGCCAGGCCGCCCAGCGCCGCGAGGATCACTCCCCAGGTGAAGCCCCGTGATCTGAACAGCCCGAGGTCGATCAGCGGCCGGCCGCCAGGTCGCGCCGAGAGGTAGCGCTGCCACCCGAAGAAGGCGACCGTGACCACCACGCCTCCGGCGAGGATGGCGAGCGAGCCGGGGTCGGTCCAGCCGTTGCGCCCAAGCTCGATGAGCCCATAGGTCACGCCGGCGAGGCCGGCGCTCGCAAGAATCATGCCGACCGGGTCGAGGGCGGGCCGGACCGGTGCCCGAGACTCCGGCACCAGCGCGATCACCGCGGCGACGCCGACCAACGCCACCGGCACGTTCATCAGGAAGATCCATCCCCACCAGTAGTTGGTGAGCAGCCATCCGCCGAAGATCGGACCGATGGGGAGGGCGAGGAAGTTGGCGGCCGCCCAGATCCCGACCGCGCGCGGCCGCTCCTCTTCCGAGAACAACACCGTCATGACAGACAGCGCCATGACTACGATCGCGGCGCCCGCCGCACCGAGCACGACCCGGCCGGCGATGAACTGGCCGGAGTTGACGGCATAGGCGCACGCGATCGAGCCGGCCCCGAAGAGCACCAGCGCGGCGAGCAGGATTCGCTTGCGTCCGAACCGGTCGCCGAGCACGCCGGCGGGAAGCATGCCGGCCGCGAGCGTGAGCGCGTAGCCGGACGAGAACCACTGCAGGTCGGACTCTGATGCTTTGAGCGACCCGGCCAGGGTGGGCAGCGCCACGCTGAGCACCGTCACGTCGAGACCCACGGCCAGCACCCCCAGGTCGAGCGCCGCCAGCGCCCACCATCTCCGAGCACCAATCGAGTTCATTTCACCACCTCCTACAGGTTTTGGCTCAATTCTAATTTGGACTAACTAGAAAAATCAACCAACTATTGCATTTTCATCAAGACAGGTGGCCACGGACATGCGCACACGGCGTGCCTCCGGCGCATGATGTGAGGCAGACTGGCACCCCAAAACACCAGGGTTGTGGTCCGAGCGTGGTGAGGTGCCGGATCCGCGAAGAGGAGGCTTCAATGGGCGAAGATGGCGCCTACGCGCTGTTCTGCGCCACGGTCGATGCCGCGTCGGCCGTCGGCGGTGTCACGGACTCGGGCGTGCTGGAACGCATCAAGCGGCCGGAGCGTGTGCACGAGGTCACGATCCCTCTGGTCAGGGACGACGGGCGGCGGCAGCTCCTGACGGGCTATCGCGTCCAGCACAGCTCTGCCCGCGGGCCCTACAAAGGCGGAATCCGTTATCACCCGCGCGTCTCGCTCGACGAGGTGAAGGCGCTCGCCGGATGGATGAGCATCAAGACCGCCGTCGTGAACATCCCGATGGGTGGTGGCAAGGGCGGCATCACGGTCGACCCTCACGAGCTGTCTCCACGCGAGCTCGAGTCGCTTACGCGCGCTTACACCGAACGGATCTGGCGTTTCATCGGTCCGCTCGTCGACATCCCGGCGCCCGACGTGAACACCGACTCACGGATCATGGACTGGCTCGCCGACGAGTACGCGAGGCTCTCCGGCATGAACGACCCGGCGGTCGTCACCGGCAAGACCGTCGAGCACGGTGGCTCTCTCGGCCGGGACAAGGCCACCGCACGCGGCGGCTTCGACGTCCTGGAGGCCGCTTTCAGCGCGGCGCATGAGGACCTGCGCGGTAAGCGGGTGGCGATCCAGGGCTTCGGCAACGCCGGCGCGAACGCGGCGCTCTTGCTGAGAGACGCCGGCGCGCTGATCGTCGCCGCCTCGGACTCGACCGCGGCGGTCGTGTCGCCTTCAGGACTGCCCGTCCTGGAGCTCGCCGCGTACAAGGAGCGCAACGCTCACTTCTGCGACCTGACCGACTTCGAGAAACGGCGCGCCGACGCGCCTCTGTACGAGGACGTCGACATCCTGGTGCCGGCGGCGCTCGAAGGCCAGATCACGGCCGAGAACGCCGAGCGGGTCAAGGCGCGGTGGATGGTGGAGCTCGCGAACGGGCCGACCACGCCCGAGGCGGACGAGGTGCTTGCTCGCAAGGGCGTTCACGTGCTGCCCGACATCCTGGCCAACGCGGGCGGCGTCGTCGTCAGCTATTTCGAATGGGTCCAGGACCTGCACTCCGAACGCTGGCTCCTCGAAGAGGTCGAGGCGCGC
>JBKPCF010000078.1:0-5622 GCA_046727235.1 Candidatus Dormiibacterota bacterium | reverse complement strand
GCGGTCACCCGCCGCAGGAACTCACGCTTGAGCGCCTGGATCGCGTCCTCTGAGATCTGGCGCGCCTTGACGAAGCCCCGGAAGTCATCGATGTCGACCAGCACGACGATGTGGCTGCCGCTCAGCGGGTAGCCGATGTGGCGCGCCCTCCG
The DNA here is from genome assembly GCA_046727235.1 of Candidatus Dormiibacterota bacterium. Classification (GTDB taxonomy): domain Bacteria; phylum Chloroflexota; class Dormibacteria; order Dormibacterales; family Dormibacteraceae; genus 40CM-4-65-16. The sequence continues at coordinate 5,470 of JBKPCF010000078.1, read as the reverse complement.
CTGCGCAGCCGCCTCGTCGCCGTAGGTGCCGTGGAGGAGGTCCTCGAGGAACTCGCCCCGCACTCGGCCTTCGACCTCGGAAAGCTCGCGTTCCTTGGCGATCGACAGCGCGAGCACGAGGGCCGCCTGCTCGATGGCCATGAACGCGAGCTCCTCGTTGTGGGGCGGGTGGTCGAGGATGGAGATGTAGCCGAGGACCTGGTTGGCGGCGAAGATTGGGGCGATCAGGCGCTCACGCGACATGCCGAGATGCGGAAACGCCGGCACCTTGACCGGGCCGCGCTTGGCCTCGACCTCGCGGAGCACGCGCTGGATCTGTGGGTCGAAAAGGACTCGGTGCGGCGTCCCCTGGCGGAGGATTGTCTCCTTGCGGTGCGGGTCGGCGCTGCCGCCTGCATGCGCCAGCAGGTGGAAGCTCGCGTCCTCGACCACGACCGCGCTCTCGAGCAGGTCGGCGAGCGTGCGGCAGATCTCGTTGACGCCCTTGCCGTCGAGGACGAGCTCGGTGAAGCGCTTGTGGATCTCGATCGACCGCTTCAGCCGCCAGTGCTCGGCGTTGATGATCCGCTCGAGCAGGGGCGAGATCAGGTCGACGAACTGGACGTCGGACGACACGGTGAAGAGCGGCACCTTCAGCCGGTCGGCCTCCGACACCATCTCCGGCGGCAGCTTGCGCAGGTACGGAAGGGGCCGGACGACCAGCCCGGCACCTCCGCCTTCGGCGATGCGCCCGACCAGGCGGATCTGCGCGTCGGGGTCGTCCTTGATCGGGAAGCCGCTGGTGAACATGAGATCTCCGGCGCGGGGTTGGATCTCCGGGGTCTCCATCAGGCGGACCCACTCGACCTGGCGGTCGAGCCCGCCCGCTCCGGCCACGAGCTTGGCCGAAGCCAGCACCGAGCGCATCACCTCGCGTACGGTGGGGCGAGGTTCCTCCGCTGCTGTTTCGACCTTCTTGGTTGCCAAGTGACCCAAGCTTAGGGTGTGGATGGAGGACAAGCAACCCGGGCCATCGCTTGTGTGGCGAGCACTATGACGGCTTCGACGCGGCGCGTTAAGTTCGCTGCATGACAATCGAGGACGCCCCCGCCTGCGACCGGCACGACACCGCTGTCGCGATGCGGCTGCGAACGATGCACTCTGACGTTTCACGGCCTGACGTCCTGGTCGGATTGTTCGACTGCCCCGAGTGCGGGCACGAGCGCTGGCTGCCCATCAAGACCAGTTACGAGGAGAGCCAGGCGGCAGTCCCCGCGGCCTAGTCCTTCTCGATCAGCTCTCTGAGAACGAGCGGCAGGATGCCGCCGTGGTGCAGGTAACCGACCTCGGTCTCGTTGTCGACCCGGGCGCGGGCGGTGAAGCGAATGACCTTGCCGTCGTCAGCCACAGCCTCGACGTCAACCAGCTGACCGGGCTTGAACGTCTCGAGGCCGCGGATCGTGAAGCGCTCGTGGCCGCTCAGGCCGAGCAGCGCCGCGTTTTCACCCGGCACGTACTGCAGCGGCAGGATGCCCATGCCGACCAGGTTGGAGCGGTGAATGCGCTCGTAGCTCTCTGCGATGACAGCGCGCACACCGAGCAGCAGGGGTCCCTTCGCCGCCCAGTCGCGAGACGACCCGGTGCCGTACTCCTTACCGGCGAGCACGATGAGCGGCACGCCCTCCGACCGGTACTGCTGAGCCGCGTCGAAGATGGTGACCTCTGCGCCATCGGGGAGGTGCCGCGTCCAGTAACCCTCGCGTGAGGCGAGGGCGTTGCGGAGGCGGATGTTGCCAAAGGTCCCCCGCTCCATCACCTCGTGGTTGCCGCGACGCGCGCCGAAGCTGTTGAAGTCGAACCGGTCGACGCCGTGCTCGATCAGGTATCGCCCGGCGGGGCTGTCGACGGGAATTGCGCCAGCCGGCGAGATGTGGTCAGTCGTGACCGAGTCCCCGACCATGGCGAGCACACGAGCGCCTTCCACATCGGTGAGCGGCTGTGGAAGCGGCGTGAATCCGTCGAAGTACGGCGGCTCTTTGACATAAGTCGAGCTCCGATCCCAGTCGAAGATCGGTCCCGTAGGCGCGGACATCGACTTCCAGTGCTCGTCGCCCTCAAAGATTCGCGAGTACTCGCGCTTGAACATCTCCTGCTGCACGCACTGCTGTATCACCGCGTTGACCTCTTCCTGCGTGGGCCAGAGCTCGGAAAGCATGACCGGCGTGCCGTCGGGAGTCTCGGCCACAGGCTCCGTCGCGAGGTCTTTGTGCACGGAGCCTGCAAGCGCGAAGGCGACGACCAGAGGTGGCGAGGCGAGGTAGCTCGCCTTGACCAGCGGATGGATGCGGGCCTCAAAGTTGCGGTTGCCCGACAGCACGGCGACGACGGCGAGGTCTTCCTTGGTGACCGCCGCCTCGACCTCGGGACTCGCGAGCGGGCCGGAGTTGCCGATGCAGGTTGTGCAGCCGTAGCCGACCAGGTAGAAGCCGAGCTTCTCCAGGGGTTCGAGCAGGTTGGCCGTCTGCAGGTAGTCCGTGACGACGCGCGAGCCCGGCGCGAGGCTTGTCTTCACGTACGGGTTCACGGTGAGGCCCAGCTCGACCGCCTTCTTCGCGAGCAAGCCGGCGGCGACCATCACGGACGGGTTCGAGGTGTTGGTGCAGCTCGTGATCGCCGCGATCACGACGCAGCCGTTCTCGACCTTCGCCTCGTGTTTGGCGTGCACCGCGACTGTGGCGCGGCCGTCGACCGGGCCTCCCTCTTCGGTCAGGCGCGAGATGGCGTCGGGCTCGGGCTTCGGCCCCGGCGCGAAGACCGTCGAGAAGCTGTCCCACACCTTCGGCAGCGGCACGCGGTCCTGCGGTCGCTTGGGTCCGGCGACGCTTGACTCCACCCTCGTGAGGTCCAGCTCGAGCATCTCGCTGAACTTCGGCGCCGGCGTCCCGTCAACGCGGAATAGCCCCTGCTCCTTCATGTAGCGCTCGACCAGGTCGATCTGCGAGCGGTCGCGGCCGGTGACCTCCATGTAACGCAGCGTCTGGGCGTCGACGGGAAACAGCGCCGACGTGGCGCCGTACTCGGGGCACATGTTGCTCAGCGTCGCGCGGTCGGGAACCGAGAGGCTCGAGAGTCCATCGCCGCAGAACTCGACGAACTTGTCCACCACGCCGTGCTTGCGCAGCATCTCGGTGAGCGTCAGCACCAGGTCGGTCGCGGTCGAGCCCGCCGGCAGCGCACCGATGAACCGCACCCCGACGACGATCGGTGGCGCCAGGTACGCGGGTTGACCGAGGATGGCCGCCTCCGCCTCGATTCCGCCCGTGCCCCAGCCCAGCACGCCGAGGCCGTTGACCATCGTGGTATGCGAGTCCGTGCCCATCAGCGTGTCGGGGATCGCGACTTTGTGGCCCCCGATCTCTCGCACCTGCACGACCTTCGCCAGGTACTCGAGGTTGACCTGGTGGCAGATGCCCATGCCGGGCGGCACGAGCGAGAAGTTGTGGAAAGCCTGCTGTGCCCATCGCAGGAGCGAGTAGCGCTCGCGGTTGCGCTCGATCTCCTTCTGGATGTTGCGCGTGTACGAATCGCGGAAACCGAAAGAGTCGACCTGTACCGAGTGATCGATGATCAAGTCGACCGGCACCAGGGGATCGACCTTGCCCGCGTCCTTGCCCGCCCGCTTCATCGCCGAGCGCATCGCGGCCAGGTCGACGACCGCCGGCACCCCGGTGAAGTCTTGCATCAGCACCCGCGCGGGAAGGAAGGGCAGCTCGGCGTCGGCCGGCGGCGGCGCGGGCCAATTCGCGAGCACGCCGACGTTCGACTCGTCGGTGACGCCGGCTTCGGCGAGCCGGATCAGCCCTTCGAGCAGGACCTTGATCGTCATCGGCAGACCGTCTGCCATGCCGTTCAGTGGATAGAAGTCGAGGTCGGTACCGCCGAGCCGCGACCTCTGAGTCACGGAGCCAAAGATACGCCGCCCGAAAATCGGTCCCGACGAAGGCGCCGACGCCTACGGCGCAGCTCGCGCCCCGCGCTTCACCGCCCCGCCGCCCTCATCTCTTGCGCGATTCGCAACACGCCGTCCGCCGTCTCGATCTCCTCGAGGCTCGACGGCAGCGCCAGCCGCCAGTTCGGAAACTCGTCGATCGTCCCTGGCACGTTCGGCCGCTCGTGCACGCCGAGCGCGTCTTCCATCGAGACGAGAACGATCCGGGTTCGCCCGCGCGCGAGCAGCCTGTATGCGGCGACGGCGACGTCGATTGGCGGCGTCTCGTCGGGGAGGTGGGTCAGGCTGACGAGCTTCTCACGCAGGTGGTGAAGGCGATGCTCCGGCTCGCTGCGAGTCCAGATCCCCGCCACGGTCGGCAGGTCGTGCGTGCCCACGGCCGCGACCGCGTTGTGCGGCCAGCGCGCGGGATCGGAGCCTTCGAACCAGACGAGGCGATAGGACAGCGAGCCCTTCTTGCGCAGGTGCTTGCGGACGGTCGGTTCGACGAGGCCGAGGTCTTCGCCGATCACGTAAGCGCCCGCGCGCCGGCTTTCGTTCGCGAGCAGCGACAGGAGGATCGGCGCCGGGTACCTCACGTACGCGCCCCTTGCAGCAGGCATCCCGTCCGGGATCCAGAACAGCCGGAAAAGGCTCATCACGTGGTCGAGCCGGATTCCCGTCGCGTGACGGCCGGCGCCGCGGATAGCGTCGATGAATGGTTCCCATTTCGCGGGGCCCAGCCTCCACGGATTGAAAGGCGGAATGCCCCAGTCCTGGCCGTCACGGAAGAACTCGTCCGGAGGGGCGCCGACGCGCATGCGCGGCGCGACGAAGTCGTTCCAGCGCCACGCGTCGAATCCGTCGGACGCAAACCCGACCGGCACGTCGGTGATGAGACCGATCTCGCGCGAGGCGCGCGCGAGCTGGCTATCGAGGTGGAACTGGAGCCACTGGTGGTAGGCGACGCGCTCGGGGTCTGGCTGTGCCGGTTCCTTCGGCCAGCTGCGCCACGCCGGCCCATGCTGCTCGCACAGCGTGTTGAACACCGCGAAGTCGTGCAGTGCACGGCCCTGGCGCTTGATGTACGAGTCGAGGCCCTTGGGCGCGGGTGCGGCGCGGAAAACCTTCGCGAACGCCTGCGTCTTGAGCGTGAAGACCGCGTCGTAGTCGATGATGCGCTGCTCGTTGAGGCGTCTGGCCGCGTCGCGCTCGGCGGCGAGGTCTACGTCGCTCGCGCCTTCCAGCTCCTCGACGCGCAGGTAGACGATGTTGCGAAAACGCCTCGTCGACGCGTAATAGGGCGAGGGCTGATACGGCAGCGTCGGCGTTTGCGCGCCGAGCGGGTTGAGCAGAATGACTGATGCGCCGGCACTTCGCGACCAACGACCGAAGCGGCGCAGGTCGGCGAGGTCTCCGACGCCCCAGCTCTCACGCGAGCGCAGCGCGTAAAGCTGCACCGCCCAACCCCACGTCCGCTCAGGGGCTGGAGCACATGGGTCG
>JBKPCF010000077.1:0-39194 GCA_046727235.1 Candidatus Dormiibacterota bacterium | reverse complement strand
AGTGGCGGAGGGGCCGACCAGCTCGCCCGGCATGCCGCCTGTCGTACAGCAACGACGGTGGCAAACCGCGCAATTTGGCGGCACTGCGCGGCACTATGCGAATACGAATCGCGATTTCTGAACGGGCGGCGCCGATCTGTTAACCGCAAGGTTCGGAGTTCGAGTCTCCGTCCCGGAGCCAAACTTCGAATTCAAAATCGCTCTATCTGCCAGCGTGAGCTGGGGCCGTAGGCAGCCTTACCGCGAACTTACCGCAGTTAGTTGCGGTAAGCCAGAGCTCGGACTAGCGGTCTCGCTCCTGGAGCAGGTCCTGCATTCGTTTGGCTGCATCTCGCCGCAGGTCAGGAATGACGTGGCTGTACGTGTTCATCGTCAGGCCAATTTGCGAGTGGCCGAGGACGTCCATCACGACCCGAGGTGAGACACCCTGAACCAGCAGGAGGGTGGCGCAAGAGTGACGGAGATTGTGAAAGCGGCGCTGGGGCAAGCCTGCCCGGTCGAGCACGCGATGGAATTCCTTCGTGACCGCAGTTTCATCGAGTGGTGTTCCGTTTGGGGTTGTGAAGACTAATCCAGTGTCATGCCAGCGCTTGCCGGCATCCCTTCGCTCCAGTTCCTGACGCGAGCAATGGTCGCGCAGTGCTCGGGCGATCATCGGAGGCATCGCCAGCGTCCTACGACTGCGTTCGGTCTTCGGCTCGACGAGCTCTGGTGATCCGTGTATGCGTTGCAGCTGTTTGCTGATCCGCACATATCCGAGGCCCAAGTCAATGTCTTTCCATGTAAGTCGGAGTGCCTCGCCTTGTCGAAGTCCCATCGTCAGCGCCACGGAGTAAAGAGCTTCAAGTCGATCGCCTTTGACGGCCTCAAGCAGCCGCCGTGCTTCTTCAGGCGTGAAAGGCTTGATCGGAAAACGCTCAACCCGTGGCCCGTCGACAAGAGCTGCTGCGTTACGGGCGATCAATCCCCATCTGACCGCTTCGTTGAGTGCCATGCGAAGTGTGCCGCAAAGAGCTTCGGTAGCTCCCGGCGCACCCGCTCCAACAACCCGACCTTGAAACGAATCAGGTCGCCGTAAACCCCGATCCAGTGCCTGGCGTCAGCCCAATGCGTCGTCGCCAGGTCCTCTCCCGCCAGTCCCCGGAGGTCTCCTGAGCCGTTTCGGCCACGTTGTAAAAATGCCACCGGAAGGCGCCGAGGTCAACCGCTCCGGCTGGCCCGCCGGGGGCACAGATTGTTACTGAGATTGTTACGGCCGCGGGGCGAACCTCTCAACCATTCTGATCGGCAACCGTGCGAGAGGGCTGGTTCGAGGCGCGCGCACAATGGACCTCGATCGCTACGCAACCCAGCTGATCCCGGACCTCCAGCAGCAGGTGTTCGATCTGACTCGCGCCCTCAGGGGACTGGTCGCGGCCACTGGAGACATGAGCCTCGCCAACCGAGAGGAGGCCATGGCCACCGCTCGGCGCGTCCTGGCCCGCGCCACCGACAAATTCCAGACGACACGCTAAGCTACCTGAGTTTTGATCCATTTTCAGACCGTTCTTGGGGGATCGATCTGTGAATAGACGACTCCGACTCCTGCTCCCACTATTCCTTGCGGCTCTGATGAGTGCGATCTGGCCCATGACGGCCCTGGCCGCCGCATCCGATCCTTTACTGAAGACCTCTGGCAACTACGCGGTCCTGGCCGCAGCAACGATCACGAACACAGGCCCCAGCTGGATCACCGGCCAGCTCGCGTTGAGCCCAGGCACTTCGGTGACTGGCTTTCCTCCCGGGACGGTGGGCCATGAGGACATCGCCAATGGCGCGGCCCTCCAGGCCAGGAACGATGCCACAGCCGCCTACAACACTGCGGCTGGCGAGCCGGGCTGCACTAGCACGGGTGTCGAGCTGGGCAGCCGCACTCTGGGCCCCGGCCTCTACTGCAACGGCACGATGGGGATCTCGGCAGGGCTTACGCTGACCCTAAACGGCGGGGGCATCTACATCTTCCAGATAGCAAGCACGCTCGTCACGGGCGCCTCTTCGAGGGTGCTCCTGACCAACGGCGCTCAGCCCTGCGACATCTTCTGGCAGGTCGGCAGCTCGGCGACCATCGGCGCATCGACCAGGTTTGTGGGCACCATCCTGGCTAACACCTCGATCACCATGATCACGGCAGCAACGCTGAACGGCAGGGCGCTCGCCGGACTTGTGGCACCTTCAGGGGCTCTGACGCTGGACACCAACCGCATCATCCAGCCGGGCGGCTGCGTGGGGGGCTTCACCACCTACTACAACCCGCCCAGTTACGTTTCCCCACCCGTCGGAAACATATTGCCGGCCACGCTCGGGGTTCCCTCTGACGTGGTGGCACAGATTCCATGGCTGCTTCTGATCGGAGTCGGCAGCGGCGTTGCCGTCGCGGCGCTGGGCTTCAGCAGCCGGAGGCGCCGCCGCAGCAGCGCATAACGGTCGAGCCGACAGCGAGGATGCGAGCGCTCATGCCGTCGCGATCATTGGGCGAGGTCGCGTCGGCCGCGGTGCTCGGGGCTGCGCTGATGTTCACGGGCAGTGACGGAACCCCACGTAGCGGCGTGGTGGATCCGGTCGCGAAGACCACGAAGGCGCTTACCGCTTCAGCCTATGCCGATGCGGCCCACGTGCACGCGCCGGTTGGCTACCCTCCGCCCCCTCCGCCCCCGATACCGACCAGCCCACCGGCCACCATCCTCATCCCGTCTCTGGACGTCCACCGCCCGGTCGAGCCGGTGGGCGTTGACCGATCGGGAAAGATGTACAACACGGTGAACCTCTGGAATGCGGGTTGGTACAAGGACGGCCCAGTCCCGGGGGCTCCGGGCGATGCGGTGATCGAAGGACACGCCGGTTACCCGGATGCTCCGCTGCTCTTCGGCAAGCTTCGCCAGCTGCGCTCCGGAGACAAGATCATCGTCGTTCTGGCCGACGGGACGCGGCAGCTCTTCCTCGTTGATTCTTCGACGATATGGCCGGCCGGCGTAGGGCCCCCGGGCATGGGCGAGCCATACGGCCCGCCAAGGCTCACGCTCATAACATGCACCGGACCGTTCGATGACCACTACAAGACATACGCCGACCGCCTCGCGGTCGAGGCAACGTACGTAGGCCCGGCCTGAGGCTCTACGCCGCACTCCGCTCGGCCAGCACACGGTTACTGCCTCTGTTGGGCGGCTGGCTCGCCGGCCTGGTTGGGATCTCAGACGGCAACATCGTCATGGAAGTCGTCGTCGCGTCGTGGGCGCGGTCATCCTCCTGGTCATCTTCAGGGCATTACTCAGACGGTGTGATTCACACCTAGAGCTCGTTTCCCCGCAGGCCTCGCAGGACTACCCCCGCGAGGCCTCTTTCTGGCCCGCGGGCATGCTCTTCAAGGCACGGTTTCTTGGGCTTGTCCTCCTTGCCCTGCTGACCGGAGTGTGGCCGACTTCCGCACTGGCAGCGACCGCGCCCGGACTGGGTTCGGCGTCGACCTTCGCAGTCCTGAGCGCAGCGCCGGGCGGTGGCGGGGCGGTGACCTGCACCAACGGCACGATCACCGGAGACGTGGGCTCCTCTGGCCTTGCGGCGTCGGTCGTCCAGACCGGCTGCACCATTAATGGAGCGATTATCGCGCCGGTCTCCGCTGGGGTTGTAACCGACTTCAACACCGCGTACGCGGCGTATGCGGCGATCCCTTGCGGCACAACGCTCACCGGCACCCTCGCCAGCGTCACGCTTTCGCCTGGTGTCTACTGCTTCGATGCAGCGGCCACGCTGACCGGCACACTGACCCTCAACGGGCCCTCGAGCGGGGTCTGGATCTTCAAGATCGGGACTGTTGGCACCGGTGCTCTCACTGGTACCAACTTCTCAGTAGTGATGGCCGGTGCTGGCGTGCCCTGCAATGTGAATTGGTGGGTTGCGCAAGCCGCGACGATGACTGACTCGAGCTTCGTGGGCACGATTCTCGCGGGGGCCGCCATCACGCTCACCCGAGGAACGTTTGCCGGTAACGTCCTTGCGAAGGCCGCGGTGACCATCACCGGGACCAATCTCGTCGGCTGCGCTGCCGCGGGCGGCAAAGGGCACGGCAAGGAGAGCAAGCACTGCAACCAGGGCGTGGGCAACGGCCCCGAGGGCTGCGATCCGGGGAACTCGAATCACCACAACACGTCCAATGACGAGCTCGGCGGCACACCTGGGGAACCAGGTCGCCAGGGCCGCAAAGGCAACGACCTGGCCGGGATGGTGACCAATATCACGACCATCGGGACGAGCAACGCCGCCAGCAACGCCCCCAGCCACGGAGTGAACAGCGCCGCTGGCCACGCGACGAGCAAGGCCGGCAAAGTCGCCGGCAAGGGCACGGGCAAAGGCAACGGCAAGAACAAGTAGTTGCTGCTGAGCTTGGAGTCGAGGCTGGGACGGCTGCGCAACCGCCGCCGCCTCGGCCTACTCAAGCAAGTCATGGTCGTGATCGGTCCCTTGCTGCTCGGAATCTCGATCGTTCTTCTGCTCGCCGGTTTTGGAGCGTTCACAGCCACACGCTGAGACCATGGCGCGCAGGTCACAGGCGACCAGACATGGTGCCATCGTGAATCCAGGCGTTGCTCCCGTCGGCTACGGTATCGATTTCCGGACGAGCATCAGCATCATCTCCGTTGCTTATCCCGACCACGTCGAGGTGGTGGCGCTGGGCGATCGCGATCCGCGATGACGCTGCCATCGTTCGTGTACACCCATCGCGGTGGGCGTCGCGCCGCGGGCGCCGAGGCGGTGAGGACGTTCCTCAAGTCCGATCGGGGAGCGGGTTCGGCCTGATGATGCCAAGCGCCCTATCGTCGTCGTTCGGGCGACTACGACGTCGCATGTGGCCTCAAGACCTCAGGCTTGCGAACCAGTCGTCAGAAAGCCGATCGATATGAACGCTCTCGCTGAATGCATTCGAGCTATCGCAAGCCCTCCGATGAGATTTGCACGGGTGGCGTGAGCCGGACCACCGATGTGTTCGGCTGACAAGGGCGTGGTCCTCCCCACAGTTGTCGTCTGACGGTGTGGGCCAATGACTACTCGGCCGGAGAGCTGGACCCCTTATGCCGTGCGCGCCCGGCCACCATTCGTAGTTGAAGGATGCGAGCTGCTCCGAAAGCGAAAACGATGACCGCTCCAAGAATGAGGGCGAACAGCAGCGCAACCGCCACTGGGAGGTGCCCATGGAAAATCAGGAAGGTCACCTCGACGTTCTGCTGGTTCTGCAGGATCAAGACCAGGATCACCACAAGGGCGATGAGGCCGACGACGACCGCTGTCCACGCACCGCTAAGGCGTGTCCGGCTCTCGCCGGGCAGGGTCTCCGCTTGGGACTGCCCGCCATCCGGAGTTGTGTCGTCCATCAGCGAAGGCTCAGAACGCTACCGCCGACAACGGTAAGAAGGGCAGCCAGGCCTCCGATCCAAGCGGCCCATGTTGTCGCATTCGAAAGCTGGGATGCCCTGCGTTTGTTCCGCACCACCTGCAGGCGTTGCGTTAGGGTTGCGGGCCCCGTCAAAGTGCTAGACCGCGTCACGCCGGAAGCCCTCAACGGCAGGCTGCCGCGAGTTATCGCCACGCCAAACACGAGATCCTTTTTACAAACCGGACGCGACTACTCAAGTTCGTGAACTCGTGCCGTCCAAAATCTGAGGCGCTGGCGGAACCTCTCCGCTTGAGCAGCGACGACCGGAACGTTAGTTAGCTCGACCTCGCTCCGCGCCTGGGGGGATTGCTTGGACATCAGGTCGTGGATCCGCTCCATGACCTTCTCTTCCATGGCCAGAATCTCCCGGTAAATCTGTCTCCAATAGAGCGCTTGCTCCACCGATGCGCTCTGGAGATCGGCCTCGCCATCCATGGGCTAACTCGGATCGCCACCGCGGGCAGCTGCAACCATATCGGGCCGAAAACGATCCTTATCCGAGAGCTTCATGGCAAAGTCTCGCGGCGACTGCCATAAAAAGGTCAGTAACTTTCCTCTCGATTTGGGGTATCAGGCTGCGGGAGCTATGCGGCCTCTACACGTCCGGGCGGAAGATCAGCGAATGGCACACATGCACCGGGCCGTTTGACGACCATTACAAGACCTACGCCGACCGCCTTTGCCGTCGAGGCAACTTATGCCGGCCTCGCCTGAAAGTCTGAACGCCACAGCGCTCTGAACCATTGCCGCCGGCAAGGCGACGGTTACTGCCTTTGTTACGGGTAGTCAGCGACTGTGACCTCAAAGAGGTGACTACAGAAATGGCAGTTCAGCAATCGGCTCCCGTATCGGCTCCGGCTTCAGCACCTGCACCCGTTTCGATCACTGAGGAGGGCCGCTATAACTTTCGAGCGGCAGCCATCGTCGGCTTCCTGGTCGGAGTGGTCGACATCTTCATCGCCGCCCGCTTCCTAGGCAAGTTGCTTGGCGCGTCCACGCAATCGGCCTTCGTCAGCTTCATCAACACAGTCAGTGGACCGCTGGTGGCCCCGTTCCAGGGCATCTTCGGCAACGGCGGTTCGAAGACCAACAGCTTTGAGACCGCGGACCTGGTGGCGATCGCCGTCTACGCAGTGATTGGCTGGGGTCTGGTGATGCTCATCCGAATCATCACCGCGCCGCGCGGCACCAAACCAGCGACATCGTGACCAACCTGCGCTCATGGGCCAAGAGGTGGAAGATGGCCACATTGCGGGAACCATCGCCGTCCCGCAGCTGGCCGCTCGTCGGAATGTTTGCGATCGGGGTGGTCGCGGGCGCGATCGGATCCTACGCCATCAGCCAACGGTCACAAATCAAGCGCCTCGCAAGGCGCGCTTTGATGGCGCGGCGCGAGCTGCTGAGTGAGTTCGGCAGGGTCGAAGTCGCGAAACCTGTTTCAGTCACGTCAGACATTTCAAATCACCGCCGCAAGGCGGTAGCGGAGGTTACATAGTTATGGGTGGTTTTATCGTCTGGATCATCGTCGGCGGCATCGCCGGGTTCCTGGCCAGCAAGGTGCTCACAGGCAAGGGCATGGGCCTGATCTGGGATGTCGCGGTCGGCATCCTCGGCGGCTTTCTTGGTGGCTGGCTCGCCGGCCTTGCCGGCATCGCGGCGACCAACATCGTCCTGGAGATCGTGGTGGCGTTTGTCGGCGCGGCAATCCTGTTGGTCGTCTTCCGAGCCCTGACCCACCGCGGCCTTCTTCACGCTTAGAGATTCCCTCCCTTTCGTCACGGCCTCGCGGCACTACCCCGCCGCGGGGCCGCGTTCATACTCGTCGGCATCCCAGTCGGCAATCGCGCGGAATCAGCTGGCCCACGCGTAAGCCGCGGTCGAGGTGGGCCTTGTGGATCGAAGGTGATCGACCTTCACGTGCGCGCAGCGCCGAGGTCGAGCGGGCTCAGTCATAACGGGTCACAGGCCGTCGTTATGGCTGAACGTAGCGGCCCTCCTAAACCGATTCGCTTGATCCACCGACGCGAGCTGCGCGATTCGGGCGATTTGAGGCCGCTCGCGATCGAGCGCTTCGACGGCTCGCGCATCCTCCGATACGTCGGCGTGCATTTGCGAGATTGCCGGTGCGGGTGAGAGGGGGGATCGACTAGGTGTAAGCGAAAGCAAAGCGTAGGCGGCCGCTCCGCCACCTTGATGCATGGCGTCGGCCGTTGCTGACTTTGTTATGGCTATCAGCACACCCGCTACAACACACTCTCAATAGAGCTGCCCGATGAGCCAACTTCTGATTGCTCTGCCACTGCTACTTGTGGTGGCGTACCTCGTGCTCGCGGTTCGGATGCTGCCCGCGGTCCTGGGTGGTGGCGATTTCCGCGAGCGGATCCGTGTCGTCTGGCAGTTCGGTCCTGCCGAGATTCTGCGGGAGACCTACCGATCAGCCCTGATGCTGCTGATCGGTTTCATCGTTCTGATCGTCGGCACCAACGTCTACGGCGAGCACCTTGCATACCGAGCATCCCCATCGTGCGGGTATCCGGCGACGGCTGATTGTCGAGCAATGCGCGAGCTCATCGTGGCTAAAGTCTCAGTGCAGAACGCTAAATCCGGTGACGAGACGGTAGTGTCATTCGCCGGTAATTACGGTTCGGCGACCTTCAGATACGACGAAGTGCCAGCGTCATCGGTGACTGTGGGATCAACTGTCGCCGCCGAAGTGTGGCGTGGACAGGTGACCGCTCTAACAGTCAACGGCATCAAGCACGAAAGCTTCGCCACCCAGTCGGACGCGTGGATTGCGGTCGCCGCCGGCGTTCTTCTCGTTCTGCTTGGCGTGACCTGGCTGATCGTGGACATTGCGGATGAGTCGTTCGCAGCCGCAGCCGGGGTTGTCACCGACACGTTCGTGTCTCCTGTCCTTCGTCGGCGAGCGTTGTATGTGCTGCTTGCAGTCTTTGGGGGATTGCTTGGTCTCCTCGGTCTGGCCTACGTGGCGATCGGAATAGACGCCGAATCGACGGCCAATACGCTGGCCGCGATCTACTTTATCGGCGGTCTGCTGCTGATTCCCGCGATCGTGTCCGTCTTTGTCAGCTGGCTTGCCCGCGCATACTCCAACTTGAGCGCTTTGGGTCTGAAAACGAGGCACTCTGGGTGGTTCGTGATCGCCGCGATGCTCGTGCCCCCGTTCAGCTTCTTCATGCCGTATCGATTGCTTGAGGAGATGGTTAGCCGAACGGGCGCGCCTGTTTCTGAGAGGGTGCTGAAGAACTGGTGGATCTCTGCTCTGGCATGGCTCGGCCTGACGGCGGTAGGTATCTCCATCGGTTCGCCGAACCCGCGCGATCCCAGCCTTTCGAATCAGCTGAGCAACGGAATGATGATCGGCTCAGTCCTTGTCGGAGGGTTCGGTGCATGGCTGACAGTGCGCCTTATCTCGGCCATCGATCGCGCCGAGTTTGCCATCGCAGATCGCCGACGCCGCGCCTAGGAGAGCCAGGGCGACTCGATATGGGACATGAATGCCGCCAGGACCGCTGGTATGCGGGCGATCGGCGTTGCCACCGGGGCGGCGACACCTATGGACCTCGAGCACGCGGGCGCCCAGCTCACCTTGGAGAGCTTGGAGCAGCTGGTGCCGATTCTTGCGGCATCAAGCGTGCGCACGGACACTCGGCCCTGATCGATCTGAACCAGTACGTGCTCTTCCTCGGAGTCTCCCTGTTCGTCGCTGGTGATTTACAGCAACGGCGGCGACAAACCGTGGCAAATGGCGGTATTCAGCGGCACAGGGCGAATACAGACTGCCAATTCTGAACAGGCTGCGCCGATCTGTTTCCCGCAAGATTCAGGGCTCGAGTTCCTATCCCGGAGCCAAGATTGCCGGTCGGCTAGGCACTAGATATTGTGGGCTTGGCGCCGATGAGCTCCAGATATTGCTCTGGGGCGCGTCCGACCGGCAAAAGCCCGCGACGGAGTCGAATCCTCCTGGAGGCAGGGAGCCGCCCCCTGACATAGGATCTTGAGTGTTGGTCCGGACAGCCGCGTTCTTCAGATGAAGCGAGGCAGCTGACCCGCTACCTCGCGACAAGAGAGTGCCATGGACGAGAAGGAGTTGAACGACAAAGTGGCAGATCAGCAACCGGCACGTGCTCCCGGTTCAGGACCCACCTCGGCTGCGGTGGAGCGCAGCTCGGCCGCCGCTGTAGGCAGCTATAACTTTCGCTTAGCCGCGACGGTCGGATTCATTGTTGGAATCGTTGACGTCCTCATCGCCGGTCGTTTCCTGGGCAAATTGCTAGGGGCGTCATCGCAATCGGCCTTCGTCGACTTCATCTACCACGTCAGCGCTCCGTTGGTTGCCCCGTTCACCGGCATTTTCGGCGATACCGGATCGAAGTCCAACTTGTTTGAGACCGCATCCCTAGTCGCGATCGTCGTCTATGCCGTAATCGGTTGGGGCCTTGTCGTCGGGATCAAGATCGCGACAGCGCCCCGCGGAACAAAGCCGGCCGCATGACCCCGTTCGAGAACCTAGCCTTTTGGGGCGAGCGTTGAGACAAGGCCGACCCGCGGCAAGCCATTGAGTCGGATGCTGCGGTGAAGGGCGAAACCTGGGCGTCGGGGGCTACCACTCACATTTCGAATCACCGCCGCAGGTCAATTCAGGAGGTTTAGCCATATGGGAATCGTTATCTGGATCATCGTGGGCGCCATCGCTGGCTTCCTGGCCAGCAAGGTGGTCAGCGGTAGAGGCATGGGGCTCCTGTGGGACATCGTGGTAGGAATTCTGGGCGCATTCCTGGGCGGTTGGCTGGCGGGTCTCGCCGGACTTGATGTGAGCCCTGGCACGTTCACAGTTGGCGGATTGCTTTCAGCGTTTGTCGGAGCGGTCATACTCCTTGTGATCTTCCGAGCGCTGACTCAGCGTGGAGTTCTTCGGGCAAGATAGGCAGACCCAACATAGGCTCACCTCGCCACCCCCCGGGTGAAGCCATCCTTCTCCCGCATGCCGGATGATGGCTAGTGGGTTGCTGCTTGCCTCGATCCGCTCGGCAGCATTTCGGCGAAGCTCCTGAATAACACGCGCATAGGTATTCATGGTCAGCGCGATCTGCGAGGGGCCGAGGATCTCCATTTCGACTCGGGCTGGACCCCCTGCGCAAACACCCACGTCTAAGACGATCCGCCGATCCCTAGGGGACCTGGGCCCGTTTTGTCGTTCGACGAGGTCACCTTGAAGGGTCCATGACGGCGCTGTATATCAACGCGGGTGGCAAAGCGTGTGACCTGGCGGCACTGGGCGGCTCCTGGCGAATTCGGTTCGCGATTTCTGAACGGGCTGCAGTGATCTGTTAACCGCAAGGTTCGGAGTTCGAGTCTCCGTCCCGGAGCCAAATTTCGAGTTCGACACTGTCGCGCACAGCCTCACGCGACTGCGCACTTACAGCAACCGCACAGCAGCGCGACAGGAGAATCGATCGAATGTCGGCAAATGCGAGACCCACCTCTGGGATGTAATAGCGGACTGGCAAGCCGGTCTCGAAGAGGAACCGCGTCCACCTCCTAACCGCAACGACCTGACCGCCGACTACCACCCGTACCTCGTCGTGAGCTGTTGAGCACGTCGATGCGGTGGTAGGGGTCACGGGCATGGACGAAGACCTCGTCGTCCTCTTCGAACCAAAACGTCCATGCGGCCGTCGGGGTTCGTGCCCGTGCTGTTGGAGTTGTCGGCCCAGGCCGGACGCGCGATGCCGCCGAAGAACGACAGCTCGATGTAGTCCCCCACGGAGAGTGCTAGGCTGATTTGCGACCTGTCATCCAGCGGTTCAGTGTGGGAGGGCCCGAAATGATGATTGGTAGCAAGCGCTTGGCCGCCGCGGGGGCTCTAGCGGCGATCAGCGTTCTGCCCCTGGCCCCATGGAGTGCCTTCGCCGCACCTTCGCCACCAATCTCGAGCCGGCACATCCATATCGACTGCGAGTACAGCCGTGTGTGTCCGGACCTCGCGAATCCCGAAGACGTTTACGGGGCTGAGTACGTCGGGCATGATGAGCCGTCACTGCTCTTCTACTCGAATGTTCCGGGCTCTGGCAACCAGATGCGTTACGACGTGACGGTTCCAAGCGATCCACCCGCTACGAATCCGCTGTCCCGCTCGTACCACTTCGAGCTGAATGGCGCCATGTGGTTCGGTATGGCGCTCTGTGACACGCAGTCATATCCGGAACAGGTGTCGACCTGCACGCCCGACAGCGATACCAACATCGTCGACCCGGCGGTGTCACCCAATCATCCGGGTACGGCGTTTCTCGAGCTCCAGCTCTATCCGCCCGGCTGGGTGCCCTGGCCGACGTGGGCGGTGGCCGTGGGCGCAAGCGCTTGCGATCCCGTCAAGTGGTGCGCCGCGATGAACGTGTTCAGCCTGCTCGAGGACCCGGTCAAAGGCACCGTGCAAAACCCCACTTGCGCGGCCAAGGTCGGGATCGAAACGTTTGAGTTCGCCTTCGTCACCAAGAACGGTGTGGCACATGCGCCCGCCAATCCACTCGACTCGACTCTGGCCACCTATACGCCGGACAGCGCGCGTGATCTCTTCATGTCGTCCGGTGATAGGCTCCAGGTCAGCATCCACGACACCCCGGAGGGTGTGCAGACGCAGATAAACGACCTCACGAGCGGCGAGTCGGGTTCGATGACGGCGAGCCCCGCCAACGGATTCGCGCAGTTCAAGTACGCCCCCACCGGCAACAGCTGCAAGGCCATTCCATATGCCTTCCACCCCATGTACAGCACGTCGTCCGAGCAGACCCGCGTTATCTGGGCTGCGCATAGCTACAACATCGCTTTCTCCGACGAGATTGGGCACTTCCAGTTCTGCAACGGCGTCGCGGTGCCGGCCACCCCATTCGGCGTAGACAGCGCGGGCAATCCGATTGCGTGCCCCGCCGGCAACACCGAAGAGTCGGGAAAGAACCAGGAGCCGACTGAAGGCGCTGGCGAAGACGACTTCTGCTTCCCGGCGTCCGAGGCGCTACGCATCAGGGTTCAGGGATGTACGGATACCAACACCGGATTCGACGGTTTGTCGTACCAGCCCGTTTGGCCCGACGGCAACACCGGCCTCCATCCGACGTCCGTGCTCTTCACCAGCCCGCGATTCGGCGGCAGCTACCGTCAGAGCTACGACCGAGCTGCATTCGAAGCCGATCTGCCGCGCATCGAGTTCAGCACCTGCAACCGGAGTACCGGCGCGGGCTGCACGCTCATTCCGACGACGGACGACAACGCGCCTGCCGCCTTCTACCCGTACTTCAGCACGACAGAGGCAATCGGCACGTGCAGTTGGCAGTTCGGCGGCGCGATTCCCGGTAGCACCAGCGATTTCAGCCAGAACAATCAGTACGGATCCCTGCTGTTGCTGACGTATCTCGCCTTCGGCGGGAACGGCGCAACGATCCAGCGCTATAACGATTTCCGTGGAGTGATTGGCAACCCCTGTTGACGGCTCGAAGCCGCATTATCTCTGAGCCGCATATGTAAGGAAGGGCCGCCACCGGGCGGCCCTTCTACCTGTTAACCGCAAGCTTGAGGGTTCGAGTCCTGTCCCGGAGCCAGTTTTCGAATTCGACCCTTCGGCTTAGTCCACTGCCGCTCTACTGCCATGTCGCAACCAGTTAGCAACCCGTGTAGCAACGAGTTCCTCACATTGAGGCCATCTTCTGCTCCGGGCTCACCATGCGGTCGGCCATCATCGACAATCGCGCCGATGCTGATCGGTTCATCGGACCACTTCGAAACAGCTCTGTCTCCTGGCGAATGCTCGCAGCGGCTGTGCCAAAACTTGCGGTCGCTCTCCCCAGCCAGCTACGCCGAACCGTCTCGGTTTGGTATCAGCAAACGTGGACGGACGATGATCCGCATGGTTGGCACGCTGGACGCGGCAGGACGCGGCTCGACGGTGCGCTATAGGATCGAGTTCAAACGTTTGGCTCTGCTCGCCTTGGCGTTCTCGCTTCTGGCAGCCATCCCAATATTTGTGGCTTGGTCATTTCTCGGCTACTCAGTGATCCCGCTAGCACTTCTCCTCACTGCGGGCGTCGTCGTGGTGGCCTTGCTGAACCTCCTGGTTTCAGAGTGGCAGGCGAGATGGCTGAGGAATTACGTCGAGTCAATCCTCGGCGCACGGGCTGTCGCCCA
Organism: Candidatus Dormiibacterota bacterium; assembly: GCA_046727235.1. Lineage (GTDB taxonomy): Bacteria > Chloroflexota > Dormibacteria > Dormibacterales > Dormibacteraceae > 40CM-4-65-16. The sequence continues at coordinate 25,531 of JBKPCF010000077.1, read as the reverse complement.
CTGAGGGGGCTCCCCTGACTACACCGTTTCGTATTGTGCCGACCAGAGGCGTGGTGATCGTAGTTTCAACGCCAGCCAACGATCAATCCAGATCATGTTTCATGTTCCGACCCGCACGAGCTAGGGCGTCTCGTGCCAGGTCGTTCTGGTTTTCCGGCCGTCCGCCCTCGGCACCCGCATCGGCGGCGTTGAGTTTCACGGACGACGGCGTCGACTCGCCGCAGTCGGTGCCGTTGAGCGGCACCGGCGTCTCGAGGTGAGCGCCTAACGCAGAGGCACGCCGGGCTCGTCCGGCAGCGGCGCAAGGGGATGCGGTGTCAGCCTCCGGCGCCGCGCGCCGGCGCGTCGACAGCACCGACCCGGTGAGCACGGGCCTAAAGCCGACAATCATCGGCACGATCAGGCTCTCATCCAGCACCGCGACGCCAGCGACTGCCGCCACCGCAGAGTTGACGTAATCGATCACCGTCGGCAGCACGACTTCGGCGAGCAGCGCGACGAACGGCACGCATGCGACGGCGGTGGAGAGCACCACGAGCACGGCGGTACCGCCGGCCAGAGTAGTAGTCCGCTACACAGAGCGGATGCTGTGGACGGTCGATACCGCCGGCCGAATAGAGAACGGACGTCTGCGCACTTGAGATGTGCAGAAATTCCTCCACGGTTCGATCAGCTAAGCGTCTGACCCGACCAGCGCGCGCGTCGGTTGGCGACGATTTCGAGCTCGCGCCCGACGCGCCCCTCCCTATCGGTCCGCCAACAGCGTGCCGTTTACAGCAACGCTGGTCATCGGGACTGGATCTTGTGCTTGCCCGCTTCGCCCGCAAGCTCTGACCTTGAGGCGATGCTGAGCTTGGCGAAGATGTGGACCAGGTGCGTCTTGACGGTCGCGCGTGAAACAAACAACCGCTTCGCAATCTCGGGGTTGGATAAATGCTCGCCGACCAGACGCACCACCTCCAGTTCGGCTGGAGTCAGGCTCGCCCAGCCGGTAGTCGGGCGCCGGCGTTCGCCCCGCCCGCGCGCGGCGTAGGCGATCGCCTCGTCCATGGAGAGTTTCGTACCCTCCTCCCAGACGGTCTTGAAGTCGTCCGGCGCGAGGGCCTTCTTCGCTTTCGCAACTGCAGCCTCATTGGCGGCGCGATCAGTGGAAAACTGGTAGCCGAGCTCAATCCGTTGCGAGTCGGCCGCCGCCCAGAGGCGGACCGCCTCTTTGGGGCTACCCTGATCGGCGACGACTCGGGCTAGCACCTCGAGCGCGTCCACCAGCCCCATCTGGTCGCCGGCCTCGCGCCCTAGGCTGAGGGCTTCGTGTGCCACCGACTCGGCCTCTGGCAGATTGCCGAAATGGACGCGCAGCTTGGCCCGGGCCAGGCTCGCGCGGCCCGTGACCCAGGTCAGCGCCCCCGAGCGAGCCAGGGAGGTGGCTTGGTCGAGGGTGGCGGCAGCGTCCTCACGCGCGCCGAGCGCCAGCTGGGCTTCGGCCACCACCAACATCGGCAGGCCTGCCCAGGCGTAGAAGGGGGTCGCCCGAATTACGTCGATCAAAGGTTCCACGGTGCGCTGCGCCTGAGCTGCGTCGCCCGTGGCCAGTTCGATCCAACCGAGAATCCATCTGGTTGCCGGAGCGATCATCTTCTCGGATCCTCCAGTGAACTGGCGCTGTTGCGCCGCGTCCAAGCTCTCGCCGAGAGCCGTCTTCGCGGTGGCAAAGTCGCCGCGAAACATCGCCACCCAGGCGAGGCCAAAGCCGCATTTCCACCGCAGGCTCTCGTCGGTCTGATGACCGTCAGCCAGAGCTATTTCCAAGAGCTGGGCAGCATCGCTCAGCCGTCCCTGGATGATCGCAGTCCAGCCCGCAAGCCACATGGCCGTGTAGAGCAGTTCCCTATTTCTGCCTGCTTTCGCCAGGTCCATCGCCCTTTCGGCCAGGCGGCGGGGCTCGTCTGAATCGGATTGGAACCAACGGAGAAAGATGAAAGCCATCCGTGGCAGGAAGGCTCCCATCAATTGACGTGTACCGATGGCACCGCCTGCCGACGGAGCCAGGAGTGACGCCTGATCGAGATAGGGACGCATCGCCTCGGCGCCCCTGACCAGCCCCGCTACCACGCCGAGGGTTGCGAGCGCAGACGCCTCTTCATACCTGTCACCAGCGGCGCGAGCCATGGCCAGAGCCTCGTTGGCGAGTGCGGGCACCTCGCCTAGGCGGTTGGCATTGAGGGCCAAGTAGCAATGGATGTTGAGAGTCCGCGCTCGCAGCAGTGGCGATAGGTCCGCAGCACGATCGCCGGCCGCCGCAAGCCACATCTCACTCTCGGCATATCGCCCTCGCACGAGCCAGAAGACCACCAGGGCTACGGTCAGCCTAGCCATTGCTTCCGTCTCGCCGCGATCCCGGCTCCAGGCCAGCGCCGCCCGCATGTTGTCATGCTCAGCGAAAAGGCGGCGGACCCAGTATTCGAAGTCGAGGCCCATGCCGTTCGCCTCTGCGGTCTCTGCCAGCCGCAGGAAGTGATCACGGTGGCGGTTTCGGATCAGCTCGACCTCACCCGCTTCATCCAGGTGCTCGGCGGCAAACTCGCGGACCGTCTCCAACATCCGGTAGCGAGGCTCGGCTTGGTCGCCGCGATCCTCGGGCATGATCAACGAGCGGTCAGTTAGCGCGGCCAGCAGCTCCAGGCTGCCGCCGGGGCAGACAGCGAGCGCCGCCTCGACATCAAACCCACCGACGAACACCGAGAGCTGGCGCAGGAGTGCCCGCTCGGCGTCCGACAGCAGTTCGTGACTCCACTCAAAGGAGGCAGCGAGGGTGGACTGGCGTTGCGGTGCCGTGCGAGGTCCGCTCGGGAGCAACGCGAGGTGATCCTTCAGGCCGGCCGCAATGTGTGCCGGATCCAGCGCACGGGCTCGCGCTGCCGCCAGCTCGATGGCGAGCGGCAGACCGTCGAGTCGGCGGCAAATGGAACGCACGGCTTCAGCGTCACCACGGCGAAGGCTGAAGTCGGGTTGGACGCGCCGAGCGCGATCGCTGAACAGCTCGAACGCGTCTGCATCAGCTAGCGGTGGCACAGCCCACGTCGTCTCGCCGGCGACCCGCAGAGGCTCACGGCTGGTAGCAACGATCCTGAGTGACGGAGCTGCGGCGAGGAGGGCGGCAGCGACGCGGGCGGCAGTGTCTACGAGGTGCTCGCAGTTGTCGAGCACGATCAGCGCCCTGCGCTCGGCCAGGTAGTGGCCCACGGCCTCGGCCAGGGCACCGCCTGTTCCCGATTCTTTGACGCCCAGTGTGATGGCCACCCGGTCAATGACGAATTCCCGGCCGAAAAGCGATGAGAAATCGACGAACCAGACCCCATCGGGAAATTGCTCGGCGACCGCCGCGGCTAATTGCAGCGCCAAACGCGTCTTGCCGCAGCCGCCGGGGCCGGTAAGGGTGAGCAGTCGGGCATCAGCCAGCAACGCGCTGGCCCGAGCCAGCTCGGCCTCGCGGCCCACAAAGCGGGTGAGCGGGGTCGGCAGGTTGATGGACACGGCGCCCCCCGTCGGTAGTGTGGAGAGTCTCCCACCTTTCCGAGTGGCCGTGGACGTCCGGAAGAATCAAATCTGGGCCGCCTCGAACATCACCGGGTGATGCATGGTCGCGCCCGGATGGCAGGTGATGCTGCCTGTGGGGCACACTTATTCATCCGAGGCTAGCTACGCGTCTGAAGTTCAGCGCTCGATGGGATCGCTCCACCTCGATGCTCTTCGCGCTGGGGTACTCATGCCTCTGCCTCTTGCTGGACATGGCCGACATTCGGCTGCGACTCGATAACCCGGAAGCGGAGCTGCTCCTTCTGCGTCATGAGATTCGAGTGCTGCGCCGCCAGATCAATCGCCCCCAGCTAACGCCAGTCGATCGCGTGGTCATTGCCGCTTTCCACCGTTTGGTCTCGCGTCCCGCGTTGGGCGGGCTGGTCGAGCCGGAGACTGTGTTGGCCTGGCATCGCGAGCTGGTGCGCAGGAAGTGGGCGGCGTTCGGCCGGCGACGAGGCGTCGGCCGGCCCCGGCTCGAGGCGAGCCGTCGCGGTTGATCCTGAGGATGGCTCGAGAGAATCCTCGCTGGGGATGCGTTCGCATTCGGGGCTGCTGAAAGTCGGGCACGGGGTATCGGCCACTGCCATCCGCAATCTGGTTCGGCGGGAGAAGCTCGGTCCGGCGCCCATGCGCTCGGGGCTGAGTCGGAAGGCCTTTCTGCGAGCTCAGGCATCGGCCATCGTAGTCAGCGACTTCTGCAGCGTGGACACGGTGCTCCTGCGCCGGCTCTACGTCCTCTTATATATGGTGTTGGCGACCAGGAGGGTCGTCTGGTTCGCGGTGACGGCCAATCCTGATACGGCTTGGGTGACTCAGCAGAGCCGAAACCTGGTCTGGCAGCTGGAAGGATCGCCGGTCCGTTTCGTGATTCACGACCACGACATCAAATACCCCCGGTCCCAGCGACGCCGTGTTCCGCGGCGCGGGCCTGAGAGTGATCAGGACCCCGATCGCGGCACCAAAGGCGAAAGCAGCATATGGAGCGGCAGATCGGTTCCGGTCGCCAAGAGTGCCTGGACTGGATGCTCAACCTCAGGCGTCGACACCTGGAGCGGGCGATGCGGGAATGGATCGAGCAATACAACGCTGCGCGACCACACCGGAGTCTGGGCCTGAAGACTCCGATTGCCAGGTCGGATCCGGTCAAGACAACGAAAGCCGTGCAGTGTCGCGCGCGCCTCGGAGGCGTGCTTCGCGAGTACTCGGTCGTGCAGACCGCGGCGGCTGTTTGATCCTCGCCCAGAGGAATATGTGTGCCTCACACGCTCGCACGAACTGGGGTCCCGAAGCGGCGCAGATCAGTGAACAGGGCGTCGAACCGCCTGTGCACACTCACCCGCGTTCAGATACGGTGAAACTCACAGTCATGGCGTGGGACAGCTAGTTCTCGGGCGCCTGGAAGTCGACGAATTGCGGCCAGCTTCGAGTTGACGGGGAGGCAGCGAGATGATCAGCCCTTACACGGCAGTCGGCCTTGTACCAACCGTTAGAGGCATCCGCCAGCGGGAGGACATCAAGATCAACCTCGAGCATCTGGCCCATCTGATCAAGGCGGCTGCTTGGCTGTCGAGCCTCGACCTCCCGGTCCGCCTGATCGCGATTCCGGAAGGTGCGCTGCAGGCGTTCAACGACGAGGTGCTGGATCTCGACCACGTTGAGTTCGCGCGCACCTGCGCGATCGACATCCCGGGCGAGGAGACAGAAGCGCTGGGCAGGCTGGCGCGCCAGTACGACGTGTTCGTGATGGCGCAGGCCAAGGCCCGTCATCCTGATGTGAAGGACCGCTTCTTCAACGTCGGTTTCATCCTCAATCCCGAGGGCGAGGTCATCCTCCAGCACTACAAGGTCTCGCCCCTGTTCCCGGTCGAGCACTCGGTCTGCCCGCACGACATCTACGACTGGTGGATCGAGAAGTACGGACGCAATCTGGACGCATTTTGGCCGGTTGCGGACACCGAGATCGGCCGGCTCGGCATCATGATGGCCAACGAGGGTTCGTATCCCGAGAACGCACGTGCTCTGGCGCTGAACGGCGCCGAAGTCGTTTACCGCGCCTCCTACCCACATCCGGCCACTGGCAATGAGGTGTTCGAGATACAGAGCCGGGCCCGGGCGCTCGACAACAACATGTACGTGGTGGCACCCAATATGGGCACCTATTACCTCTTTCCGGAGGAGGCGACGCCCATCGACACCTTCGGTGGCCGCTCGTTTGTGATCGATTACAAGGGCCGGATCGTCGGCAGGCAGGACTATGGGGCGGGTTCGACTTACGTGTCAGGCGTCATCGACATCGAATCACTCCGCGACCACCGCGCCCGCGCCCAGTGGGACAACTGGCTGAAGGACCTGCGCACGGAGCTTTACCAGCTCCTGTACGAGCAGCCGATCTATCCCAAGAACCTGTATCTCAAGCGCGAGCCGATGAAGCATGCGGAGTACAAGAACAAGGTGATCGAGCCGCAGATCAAGCTTCTGCAAGACCGCGGGGTCTGGGCCAAGCCAAGTCGCTGACGGAAAGACTCTTAACGAGCGGCGAGGGCGGCCCACACGCGCTCCGGGGTGAGGGGCATATCGATGTGCCGGATGCCCAGATGTGAGAGCGCGTCCACCACGGCATTCTGGACGGCCGGGGTCGATCCGATCGTGCCTGACTCGCCTATCCCCTTGGCGCCGAGGGGATTGTTCGGGCTCGGCGTCTCGGTGGTCGCCGTGACGACCTGTGGGATTTCGCCGATGCTGGGGATCAAGTAGTCGAGCAGCGAGGCCGTGCGCGGCGAGCCCTGGTCGTCGAACACAGCCTCCTCGAGGAGCGCCTGTCCGACACCTTGAGCTATGCCGCCGTGGACCTGTCCCTCGGCGAGCAGCGGGTTGATGATGCGGCCGCAGTCGTCGACCGCAAAAAAGCGCGTAAGGCGGGCGTTACCGGTCTCCACGTCGACCTCGACCACGGCGCAATGAGCACCGAATGGGTAGCTGCCGTCTCCCGCGAAGTCCGTCTCGGCGGCGAGACCCGGTTCCATCCCTTCGGGCAACGACTCGCGGTTGCTGGCGGCCGCGGCCAGCGAAGCCCACGAGAGCGATCGCTCAGGAACGCCGGCCACGCCAACCGTCCCGGCCAGGAAGACGATGTCGTCGGGACTGGCCTCGAGCAGGTGCGAAGCCAGGTCGCGCGCCTTGTGGCGCACCTCACGTGCGGCCTGGTGCACCGCGGAGCCTCCATGCTGCATGGAGCGTGAACCGACCGGGCCCGTGCCGCGCTCGACGGCGTCGGTGTCGGAATGGATTAGGCGCACCGAGTCCAGCGGCAGGCCGAGCTGCTCGGCCGCGATTTGTGCCAGCGACGTCTCGTGGCCCTGTCCGAACGAGGTAGTGCCGCACCGCACAGTGGCGGTCCCGTCCGTCTCGATGTGCACCGCTCCCCACTCAGGACCGATCCCAACTGCAGTCACCTCTACGTACACAGACAGCCCGATCCCGAGCTGCAGGCGGTCGCCGCGCTCCCGGCGCCGCGCCTGCTCGGCGCGCAGTTCCTGGTAAGCGGAGATCTCGAGAAGCTTATCGAGCGCCCTCTCGTACTCGCCCGAGTCGTAGGTCGCCCCGCCGGCCGTGGTATGCGGGAACTTGTCAGGCGGAATCAGGTTGCGGCGCCTCAGCTCGGCCGGGTCCATGCCCAGCTCCACGGCCAGCATGTCCATCGCGCGCTCCACCATAGCGGCCGCCTCCGGCCGGCCGGCGCCGCGGTAAGCGGCTAGCGGCGTCGTGTTGGTGACGACGCAGTGCGCCTCGTAGTCAATCGCGGGGATCGCGTAGACGCCGGACGACATCTGCCCCGTAAGGAAGGGCAGGAACGACGCGATTCCCGGGTAGGCGCCGATGTCTGCAACGACGCGGGCGCGCAGGCCGACCAGGCGGCCGTCGCGCGTGGCCCCCAGCTCCACGTGCTGGACCTGACCGCGCCCGTGCGTCATCCCGACCAGGTTCTCGGAACGGGTCTCGATCCATTTGACCGGGCGCGCGAGCTTTCGCGCGGCAGCCGCCACGACTATCAATTCAGGCCGGGCCCCCGCTTTGGCCCCGAAGCCCCCGCCCATGTCGCCGACGACGACGCGGATGTCGCTCTCGGCCATGCCGAGTGACGAGGCCACCTCGGTGCGAAGCCCAAAGGGGGTCTGGCTGGTCGCCCAAACTGTCAGTCGTCCGGCTTCGGGCACCACGAGGATCGCCTCCGGCTCCATCGGCACCGGTGCCAGCCGCTGGTTGACGAAGCGCCCCTGGATCGTCACCTCTGCGCCGGCCAGGACGTCATCGTCGCCGCGGGGCGCGAAATGACCGGCTACGTTGGAGCCATGAGCAGGAAATAGCAGGGCGGAGCCCGCATGGCGGGCGGCCTCCGCATTGACAACCACCTCGAGCGGCTCGAGATCGAGCCCGACCAGTTGAGTTGCGTCCGCGGCCGCCTGCGGGGTCTCCGCGACGACGAGCGCCACCGGCTCACCTACGAAACGGACTCGCCCGTCTGCTAGGGGAGGCCGGGCGAAGACCTCCGGCACCATCTGGAAACCGACGCGGGCGGGAAGGCCCAGGTCGCCGGCGGTGAGCACGGCCACGACGCCATGCGCTGCAGTGGCGGCGGCGACATCCACCGTCCGAATCGTGGCGTGAGCCAGAGTTGACCTCACGAAGGCCGCGTGAAGGCACTGGGCCGGCTGGATGTCGTCAACGTAGCGGCCGGTGCCTGTGATAAGGCGAGGGTCCTCGCGCCGGCGGACGGCGTGACCCAGAATCGAGCCGGGCGTCAGGGTCTGCATGGCAACGGAGGGTAACGTGTCTCCGGCGCCGGGACAATGGCATATGGGCGCTCGCTCAACCATCTGCGTCGACGCATATCGGACGCTTGGGCGCGGAACATACGATCCGCCGATTTCAAACCCGGCTGAGGCTCGTTGTTCGGGATTCTGGAGAGCTGCAGGGGACCTCGCTGCAATGTGCCCACAAACCGCGTCAACGCTACAACTGCGCGGCTGTCTCGGAAGCTCCGCAAAACGGAATCGGGTCGTCTACCTCGATAGACGTTCCGTTTAGTAGTCGGTGTAGCAATCGTGGCGACATTCCGGCGGTTCGGCGACTGTCGCTGACGAGTCATCGCGGCAGCGGGTCCGGGCCGGTCGCGGTGATGATGCGCTGGGCACCCAGGCCTCGACGTGGTGGAAACCATCGAACCGGGCGCCCTCGAGCTCGCAGACATCGCGCAGCGAGATTCGAATAGAACTTCACGTGGGTGAAGTCGTCGAACAGGACGTAGTAAGGCTCGCAGTCCGGGCTCTGGAACTGCTGCCCGCTCAGGGCCCTTCGATGCACGCGCGAGAACTCCTCGACATCGTCCCCGACCACGACGCCGAGGTGCTCCAGCCCCATCCCGTAGACGCGCTGGTGGACGGGCGGGATGAGCTCGATGAGCGGGACGAGGGCGCCATCGAGGAGGCTCCGAACGTGAACGTACTGCTCCCACTCGGGGACGTGGTACGCGATGTGGCTGAGGGGATACGGGGCGATGTCGATGCCGCGCTCTACGGCTCCGCCAATCGCTACTAGGCTGCGAAGCAATGGCCCTAGTCGTTCGGCCGATCCGCCGCGATGAGGTCGATCAAGGGCTTCGCCTGCATGCGGGATACCAGCGCTTTTACGGCATCGTCCAGCCGGACGACGAGCGAAACCGCTCATCCTTCGCGCGTTTCGTGGAGCCCTCCGAGAAGGGCCTCCTTCTGGGGGATTGGGACGATGGTCGATTGGTCGGATTCGCGTGTTTGTACTGGACGTTTTCATCAGTAAGGGACGCGGAGATCGCATTGATGAGCGACCTGTTCGTGGCGGACGCTGTCAGGGGCAGAGGGATCGGGGGGCGCTGATCGATGCCGGTGCAGATGCCGCCCGCCGCCGTGGTGTGCACCACCTCGAGTGGTATACGGCGCCCGACAATGCCGCCGCCCAACGCTTGTATGACGCCACCGGTGCCAAGCGATCGACCTGGGTGGCCTACGAGATCGCGACGCTCGAGCGAGGCGATCGCAGTCAATGACAGATCCAGCGATCGCAAAGACAGAATTTGATACAGGCTACTAACGTCGGAGGCGTCGTAACGCCGGTGGCCGCTAAGTGCGCGCCGTGACGGTGTGAGCAGGGTCAGTTGGTCGTAGTGACGGAGCGTGCGGACTGTTCCTCCGGTCGCTTTCGCCAGCTCGCCAATCCTCCAGTCGCCAGGCTAGTTTGCTCAACCCGGCCCGACTGGAGATCCTGACGTCACACGCAAGCCCCGCGGTGTCGGCGCGCATCATGAGTGGCTCGGGGCGGGTTGGGAATGCTGCCCGTCTTCGGCTGTGGAGGCTGGGCCGAGTCCGATCAGACCTTCGATAAAGCCTGCATCAACGTTGGCCATGACAACGTCGGTGAGGTGCTCGAAGGACTGGTCGAGCGAGTGGTGCGGGACCCGCCCAAATAGTGCCCTGAGTACATCGCTGCTCTCGAACACCCCGTGAAGGGCGACTCCGAGTACTGAGCCCAGGCTCCACGCCAGCCCGCCGGCGATCGCCACATGCGCTTGTGGAAGTGCGCGGATATGACCGTGCCGTATCTCGTACCCGTCGACCTCAGCATTGGCCAGTTCCGCCCATGGGGACAGCAATCCCGGCACAAATCGAAACGCAGCTCGTCGTGTGATCTTTTCGCGCTCAAATGTAGTTTCGACTGGTAGGAGTGCAAGGCCGTCTGCTGCGCCGTCGACGCCATAGGGGTCGTGCATTCGCAAACCGAGCATTTGCAGACCTCCGCAGATACCCAACACACGACCACCCGCGTGCGCTCGTGCGCGAACCGTGCGATCGAGGCTTGCGGACCGCAGCCACTCCAGGTCACTCGCCACGTGCTTCGACCCTGGAAGGACCACTAGGTCGGCACCATCTATGTCCGCCGGGGTCCGCGCCCAGCGGACGACCGCGACCTGTTCGAGCGCCTTGAACTCGTCGAGGTTGGAAGCACAGGGGTAGCGGATGACCGCAACAACGGCGCCGGGGCCCACGCCCTCAAGTGGTCTCGCAGCGCCATCCTCATCCGGCAATTCGTGTCGAAACCACGGAACCACGCCGACAACTGGTATCCCCGTCGCCGCAGAAAGCCGCGCCGGAGCCGGCGCCAGCAGCGAGGCATCGCCTCGGAACTTGTTGAGAACAAAGCCGCGAAGCCGCTCTCGCGAATCCGCAGGTAGCAGCGCCCATGTCCCGTAGAGATGCGCGAAGGCGCCTCCACGGTCGATATCAGCCACGAGAAGCACCGACGCATTCGCTGCATCAGCCGCACGAGCGTTGGTCATGTCGGCGTCCATCAAGTTGATCTCTGCGGGACTTCCCGCACCCTCAAGCACCACAACGTCGTACTCGGCGAGGAGCGATTGCAGCGATCCCAATACGGTTGGCCAGAGCAGCGGAGCACGTTCCCGCCAAGGCATGGCGCTGACGTCGCGATCCGGCTTTCCCAGCACCACCACCTGGCTACGCGTCATCCCCTCCGGCTTGACTAGTACTGGGTTCATCCGGACATCTGGAGTGGTTTTGGCTGCCAAAGCCTGGAGGTACTGCGCGGCCCCGATCTCGCCACCCTCCCCTACACGCGCGTTGTTGGACATGTTCTGGGCTTTGAAGGGCGCCACCCGTAGCCCCCGCCGGGCTAGGTGGCGGCACAGGGCCGTGGCGAGAAGGCTCTTACCTGCCCAACTCGATGTTCCCTGAACCATGAGCGCACGCACGTCACGCGTCCTGCGCGGAGCTTTGGCCGCCGTGCGTGCATGCGCCAAAATCGACCAATTTGACGGTCAGCTGTGCCCCCAGATCTGCTGCGCTCGCACTCCCAAGCCATGAACTACGGCCGTGAACGCATCACGCTGCTCGAGCCTTTCTGTGCCGAACATGGCCTCTAGATCGCTTCGGAATGCGGGAATCTGTCCTGATCCGCCGGTCACGAGCACGCGGTCTACCTGGTCAACGGTTAGACCAGCGCTGGACATGGCGTCTGTAATGGTGCGCTGTACCGCGTCGAGCTCGGGCCTGATCATCGAATCGAACGCCGAGCGTAGCACCCGGACGTTGAGCCCCAAAGGGGGATACAACAACGTCACTGAGTCGGAGTCAGAGAGTCCGATCTTGGCGGTCTCGATTGCCTGGTAGAAGTCGTAGGCGTGGCCCTCATAGAGAAGCGCGTGCACCAGCTCGCCGGCCGCGCCTCCGATCCTGGTGAGGATGCTCGGGATTCCAGGATCCGCCATCACCAGCCGCACTGAGCTCGCTGTGCGGAGCTCGTTGAAGAGCCAGTACGGAAGGATGTCCAGGCCAAGCGCCGGACCGACCACTGTTTCGAAAAGAACGCCATCAAGCACCTCACCGCCGATGGCGACTCCTGCAGTGCCCGAGATACGCGGAGTGCCGCTTCGGGAATCCATGATGGCGACATCAAACGTGCCGCCGCCGAAGTCGACCGCGAGCTCCACGCGGGAATGCTCCGACTCGCCCACGACCGCCGCGATGGGCTCAGCCATCAGCTCCACTTGATCGAAACCCGCTTCGTGACCAGCCTCATTCAGCCGGCGATACGCCTCGGCCTCGGACTCGTTCCTGTGATCTTTGTCGGCACCTGCGAAGACGACCGGATGCCCGAGAACAAGGCGGCGGTGGTCCGAGCCCGTCACCGCATCGGCTTCGTGCTTGAGACGCCTCAGAACAACGGCGACCAATGAGGAGACCGTGAAGTCGGTCGCCCAGGAATTAGTGCCGGCGAACCCGAGTTTCGCCAGCTCGTGTTTGACGCCGGCCAGGAGCCTGGCATCGTTGCAGCCACCGCCCTTTCTGTACTGCCGGCAGTCTGTGTCCCAACCGTATGGCGCAAGCGGGCAGCGCCAGCAATCAGTCTTTTCATGGCCTGACGTCAGGAACGTGCGGACCGCCTCGCTGCCCGCCATCCGCACTCCGGAACGGTGCAGATAGACGAACGATGGAAGTGTTCGCGCCGAGCGGGTGCGGCCCACGGGCAAGACATCGACTCGGTCGGCGTACGCGATCGCCACGGCACTGTTGCTCGTGCCGAAGTCGATGCCGTAACCGACGGGCGTATCGGAGATCAGGGAACCCTGAGCCATTGTCGAAGGTTAATAGCGAACGACACGGACGTCGACGGACCGCTGCTCCACGCGCGTCCTTGATATCTGCTGACGCTAGGTGGGCTGCTGGCGGCACCAGCGGCATGCGGCGAATTGGGGGCTGCGATTCCTGAATGGGTGACATCGATCTGTTAACCGCAAGGTTCGGAGTTCGAGTCTCCGTCCCGGAGCCAGTGTCCGTCGCTGGCTTACAGCAGCCGGCCAGCAAAGCGACACGACACACGGTCACCTGGCTCTTTGATCATGCCGTTATCGCAACTCAAGATGACGGGCAGCCCCCGCTCTTAAGTGGCTGACTTGCTGTGCAAAGCCGCAAGGTTCCGACGCTGATGCTGACCTATTTATCGGCCGCGTTGAGCCTGAACCAGAATCTCGTCAAACCGGGCTGCGAGTCCACGCCGACCCGGCCTCCCGCTGCCTCGACCAGCTCCTTGACAACGGCGAGACCGATCCCGGCGCCGCCCTGATCTGCGTTACGCGACTTGTCGACGCGATAGAAGCGCTCGAAGAGATGCGGAAGGTCGTCGGCGGGGATGGCGTCACCGCTGTTCGCGATTGACACGACTACAGTCTCAGCCTCAGACGCAGCTCGCACCCAGACAGTGCCCCCGATCGGTGTGTAGCGTCCAGCGTTCTGCAGTAAGTTGCCGACCACCTGGGCCAGTGCGTCGGCGTCCGCATGTACACGCAGGCTCGAAGGCATGGCTGCCTGCACGGTTAGACCGCGGCGCTGGAAAGTGTGCCGGTTCAACTCGAGAAGCGCATCTACGATCGAAACCAGGTCGAGGTCGACCCACTCCTGGTTGCTCATGGTGCTGCCCGCGAGCAGCACGTCGAGAGATTTCGAGAGGCGCAGCAACCGGTCGATTTCCTCCTGCAACGAGGCATATGCGTCTAAAGCACTAGGCACCAAGCCGTCTCGGAGGGCCTGCAGGTAGCCGTGGAGGTTCGTCAGCGGAGTCCGCAGTTCGTGTGCAAAGTTCAGGATCAGCTCGTGCCGCTGGCGCTCCTGATCCTGGAGGCGTGATGCCATCTGGTTAAAGGAGTCGGCCAGGGAGGCCAGCTCCTGAGAGCCGGGCCGGCTCACGCGGGCGTCGTACGAACCGGCGGCGATCCTTCGGGCGGCGAGAGCGACTTCAGCCAGCGGCCGCTCGATCTGGCGCGCCACCAGAACGGCCAGGCCGACGGCACAGACAAGCGCAGCCACTGAGGCTCCAATCAGGACACGTGTGACCGAGTTGTCGAACATCTCGTAGGAGACCGCGGCCGAGGTCCCATGCTGGGCCATCAGTGCTTCGAAGGTCGCGCGGCCGACCACGACGACCCCGGCTGCCACGAGGGTTACCGCGATGATTGCGACGAGCACGCCGGCAAGCGCGATCCGACCGGCCAGAGAGTTCATGCCGCGTCAGTCGCCTGCCAGCCTATAGCCGATACCACGCACCGTCACCACGAAGCGCTGTCGAGCCGAGCTGTCGCCCAGCCTGGCGCGCAACCGCCCGACGTAAACGTCGATGCTGCGATCATCGATCCCATCGCCGTGAGGGTGCAGTCGGTTGATCAGCTGCTCCCGCGTGACCACGCGTCCACCGGCCTCGAGCAGCGCAGCCAGGATCTCGAACTCAGCGGGACTCAATTCCACGGCAAGGCCCGCCAGCTCGACGCGATGCCCTTCGAGGTCGAGCATGAGCTGGCCGTGTCGCAGCGGTGCGGCGGGTTGAGCTGGCCTCGCGCGACGCAGCACGGTACGGACGCGGGCAACCAGCTCCGACGGGGCGAACGGCTTCGCGACGTAGTCGTCCGCACCGGATTCAAGCCCGCTGACTCGATCACGTGTTGAGCCGAGGGCACTGAGCACGACGATCGGGATCTGGGATTCCTCACGCGCAATCCTCGCCACGGTGTTGCCGTCGACGCCAGGCAGCATGAGGTCCAGCACAATCAACGCCGGTTCGAGCTCCCGCATCAGGCGGAGGGCGCCCAGGCCGTCGGCGGCGACTGCGACTTCGAACCCGGCCCGTTCCAGGTACAGCCGGACCAGACTGGCAATCTTGGGGTCGTCGTCGACGACCAGCACACGGTCTCGGGTCTTTGGTGCAGCGCTCAAGCCACCCATGATTGTGAAAGGCCGGGGACCGGATTCAATTCCCGGCCCCCGACCACAGTTTCCTCTCAGGCAACAGCGGTCGATGTGATCGGGCAGCGAAAATCCTGTGCCGGCTGCCGCGTGACCGTCACGTCGCCCTTAGCCGCGGCTGCTGCTACCGCTGAGCCGGAGGTCAGCAGATAGGGCGTTACGTTGAACGTCACCGTGAAGACTTCCCAGTCTCCACCGTGGTAGCCGGATTCGCCCGGACCGACCCCCGCGATGCCCAGCTGTCCGCCCGCACCATTGGTTACCTTGTAGAACGGGTCTTGGCCGCTGCCAGGCGCGACCTGGGCGGGCGGCACAACGGTTCCGACGACATGGTCGGCGAGGAACAGCCGGCCAAAGCCCGGTTCCGCTCCGAGGGCAGCCTGGGAGGCGAGTGCGGTCAGCAAGCCGGCCACGACCATGGCCGTACCGGCCATTTGGGCTCGCTTGATCATATTCATGTCCACATCTCCTTCATTTGACTAACCGACCATGGCCTTGCGCGCAGCAGTATCCAATTGCATGCGGCGAGTACGTTGGCGAGCGCTGTCCAGAGCAACGAGGTTGATCGCCGCTGCCGCGAGCACTGTGTCTTTGAGCAGAAATTGACCCAGCAGGGAGAGGAACGGAAACCCGTGGGGTCCGTACGTGACCATCGGTGCCACCAGAAAGATGGTCAGCGTGCCTCCGAAGAGAACGAGCACGCCCAGCCCTACGTAGCGCACCCAAAGGCCCGCGAAGAGGAGGACCGCCGCCGTGATCTCCAGCACGCCCACCGCATAAACGAACGTATTGCTGGCGAGAAACGGCAGCGAGGCTGCGAGCAGGCCGCGTACTGGCGCCGGGTCGGCGAACTTCAGCGCCGCGATCCAGAGCAGGACCAGTCCCAGCGAAAGCCGCAAGAGCAGACCTGCACCGCGTTGCGCGAGAACGAATACCGAGTCCATCGAATCACCTCCGTGAGATTGAGATGAGTCGAGGGTAGGAAGCGAATGTGACAGGTCTACGACAGCAGATGGACGGGGAAATCGTCGTCGCCGCCAGCTTGCAGCTCTCGCATGCGCTGCTGGAGCACGACCTGGTTGACGAGCTGCGCTTGATGATCCACCCGGTCGTCATCGGGCGCTGGCGAGCGTCTGTGACGTAGAACGGAGGGCGACCACCCTGGCCGCCCTCCCAAGTGGTTCAGTCCAACACAGCCTGAAGCGTGCCGAACAACCCGTCCTGCTCGTCGTTGATCCCTGCCGAGAAGAAGAGCGTGTTCACGTCGCCGCCGTTTCCGCCGTTGCCGAATCGCAGCCCCCACAGGCCATCGTTCTGGATCGGCGCATTGGTTTCACTCTTCAACTGACCGCGGAACCGACCGTCGCCGCTGAAGGCGTTGATGAGCCCGTCGCCGAAGTTGCCAATCAGGACCGCGTCGTGGAAGTTACCGAACGTCGATGGCGCAAGGGCGAGGCCCCATGGAGAGTTGAGCGTGCCGCCCGTGGCAAACCGACGTATCAATGCGCCGCTCGTCGTGTAGATGTCGACGAACCCATTGCCGGCGCCCTTCACGTCATCGTGCTTGAAAACGTCCTGCTTCGCGTACGTGACGTAGATGAAGCCGCCGATGTTCTGGATGCCGAAAGGCGCATAACCGGAAGGCAGCGACGAGTCGGTGAAGGCGCCCGCCCAGCTCTGCAGGGCGAAGTCCTTGTTGAACACGTCGACGGTGCCGAACCGGAAGTTGGATGCGTACAGGTAGTTGGCCGTGCCCACCGAGCCGCTGGTAAGACCTTTGTAGACAGCGCCGGTGTCACCGGTGTTGTCGACGTCCTGCGAGCGGTCGACGCTGATCACGGCATTGGTCGGATTGACGCTCGGGCTCCAGCCGAGGACCGTCCCGTCCTCCGTTGCAAAGAGGAATCGGCTCACCCCAGTCTTGCCGCCCTGGCTTACCGCAAAGTCGCTCGTGCCGTTGAAGACAGTCCCCGTTGGCGTGCCTCCAGGCACGTTGCCGGGCGCTGGGATGTTCACCGTCAGTCCGACCTTGGCGCCTGCCCCGGTGTAGAGGGTGGAGACGCCGGCGTTGTTATCAGAAACCCAGATCGGGCTGGTGGAGCTCGAAGAGAGACCCCATGGGTTCTTCAAGTTGGGGTCAGTGATCGCGGCCAGCCCCGCGATGTTGGAGACGAGGTTGGTCTGGTGAAACGATCCGCGAAACAACCCGGCTTCCGCGGGAGCCGCCTGAGCGGCGACCACCATGAGCATCAGCAGGGGAATAGACGCGCGCGCGAGTTTCAAGCGCATGACACCTCCCGAACCCAGTTACGGAGTCCTTAAGAACTACTGCGGTCGGTTACGCCTCACCAGAGCTCGGTGACCTTCGGGTCGCGAGTGTCGCCGGTGGGTGCGCAGAAAGTCCGTCGCACCGTCAACTAGCTCTCGAGTTGGTAAGCGACCTCGTCAAGCTGGCGGAAGGGTCTTTCCTAGGCAACTGTTGGTTGCTTGCAATGCGCGGGCAAAGGGCGTAAGACCGAGAAAGCGCTAGCACGCCCGGGCAGGCAGCACCAGGGAGGTTGAATCCCTATGGTGAAATTCGAGATCTCGGTGCACATCAATCGACCGGTGGCGGAAGTATTCAAGTACATGGACGATCCGACCAAAACGCCCGAGTGGAATTCCATTGTCGACGAGTCAACACCGTCCGAAACCCCGGTCAGGGTGGGGACTCGCATCACGTCGCGGGCCAAATTCCTGGGTCGGAAGGTCGACTCGACCTTCGAGGTGATCGAGCACGACAACAACCAGCGATTCGTGCAAACGACCGACAAACCGTTTTCGTTCAAGCTGAGCAACACCTTCGTGGCCGAAGGTGGTGGGACGAAGGTTATCGCCGCCTTCGAGGGCGATCCAGGCGGGTTTTTCAAAGTCGGCGAGCCGATCCTCGCCCGGATCGCGAAGAAGCAATTCCAGGCCCAACTCGAAACCGCGAAGGAACTCCTGGAGGCGCAGGTTCCGGCGGAAACGTAACCCAGGTCGCGGGCTGCTAGCGCCCACGTTGTTCTCTGACTCCACCCCAGTTTTTTCCTCCGGGAATTTGGTCGAGGCCATGGGGCCCCTCGGCGAGGGAGAGGGCCTAGGCTTGTTGTCGGGATCGCCGCTAATCGTGTTGACACGGAGAAACTGCCCGCTTTAGGCGGCTGTGAACGGTCCATGATGACGATCTCAGCCCGTTCGACGTTGACGATCTGGGTCCCAGGCACGTTCTTTGCGGCCTGGGTGCGCGTCTGAACGCCGACCCCGATGCCAAGCAGCGCGTGGTTGGAATACGCCGCCAGGAGCAGAACGAGGCCTGGTGCAGATGCCACATGGATCAACGCGAGCGACCAATGGACCACATGGCTCCGCGCAAGATAGAGGACGACGACGGCCGACGCCGCCGGGAGCAAGTCCATCGCGGCATACGCCCGGACCTGGCCGAGGAGACCGCCGACAGCGCCGACGATGGCCACCAGCCCGATCGAGGATTCGCGAGGCGGGTTGAGGAGGACCAAGCCGAGCCAGCCGAGTGACAGGCACACCGCGACGAGACCAGCGCTGCCGCTAACGTTGATGACCGCCCCGTAGGGCTGGTCGTTGACCAGAACCCACGGGTTGGCGTCCGGGTTGGCGAGGAAGGTGACGGCGAAAACGGCGACTCCGATGGTCAGACCGAGACCGCCAACGATCGCCAGCAGGGCGACGATCCTCATGCTCATGGTCGTGCTCCTTTCCATGCTTCGGTCGGCGAGCCGCCCCCGCTCGAGACGCCAGGTGAGATCGGCAGCGGTACCCAGGACCAACCGCACCAGGATCTGGACGGCGAGCGCCCGATCCGATCGCCCGGTCGAGCCCGCTTCCTCGTGCTGGCTCCAGAGATCGCTGTCGATCTCAGCGCTGCGGGCGAACCGCACCTCGGCCGGGAGACCGCGGGTAAAGACGGCCACCCATCGGCGAACGAGCCCGCTCGCGAACGACGAATTCATGTCTGGAGCGCCGCCGGGCGGCGGCGGGCGCTGGCCTCGGGGACGCCGCGGCGGGCCGTCTCGAGCGCCGTTTTTCCGACGTTGGTGGTGCGGTAGAAGCGGCGCCGCGGCCGCGAGCTGGTCGCCGCGACCATCGGGTCCTCCCAACGGCTGGCCAGATACCCGACGCGCTCGAGCCGGTCGAGCGCCTTGTAGAGCGTGCCGTAGGCGGTCAGGCGTCGGGCCCCCTCGCCGTCGCGGATCTCCTTGGCGAGCAGGTAGCCATGCGCCTCGGGGATCGCGCGTCGGGCGAGTTCAACACTCGCCTCGAGGATGGACACCTCCATGGGAACGAGCTCGCCGCTCTTGCGCCGCATCGGCAGAGAATAGGAAGATATCTTCGCATTGTCGAGACCTCGCGGTGGCGCGCTACCGCCGGGCGCGATCGGGCCATCCTAGTGACGTTGGCAGCCACGAGCTCGCTTCTAGGCGTCGACCTCGGCACGTCCGGTGCGCGCGCGATCGCGATCGACCTCGACGGGAAAGTTCTCCATAGCGTGACCGCGGGCTACCCGCTCGAAACGCCGCGCCCCGGATGGACGGAGCAGGACCCTGACAGGTGGTGGGACGCCGTGCAGTCCGTGCTCAACCGGGTCGTGGCGCAGCTCGATGCGCCGCCGTCGGGCCTCGGCCTCACAGGCCAGATGCACGGTTCTGTCTTTCTCGACGGCTCCGAGCAGGTCATCCGCCCGGCGCTGCTGTGGAACGACCAGCGCACCGCGCGCCAGTGCGAAGACATCACCCAGCGGGTCGGCCGGCAAAGCCTCATCGACATCACCGGCAACGTCGCCGTTACCGGCTTTCAGGCGCCGAAGATCCTGTGGCTCCGGGACGCGGAGCCCGACAACTACCGTCGCGTGCGGCGCGTCCTTCTGCCCAAGGACTTCATCCGCCTTCGCCTCACGGGCACGTACGCGACTGACGCCTCGGATGCCTCGGGGACGCTCCTCCTCGACCTCCGTGCGCGCGAGTGGTCGCAGCAATTGCTCGACCGGCTCGAGATCCCACGCGAGTGGCTGCCCGCGCTCAAGGAGGGTTCGGAGCAGGCGGGTAGCCTCCGCCCCGAAGTAGCCTCAGCGCTGGGCCTTCCGAGCGGCCTTCCCGTCGCGGCCGGCGGCGGCGACAACGCCGCGGGAGCTGTCGGAAACGGTGTGATCGAGCGTGGAATCATCGGCTCGTCCATCGGCACGAGCGGCGTCATCTTCGCGCCGGACGACAGGCCGCACGTCGATCCGCAGGGGCGGGTCCAGGCCTTCTGCCACGCCGTTCCCGGCAAGTACCATGTCATGGGGGTGACGCTCGCCGCCGGCGGCTCGTTCCGATGGTGGCGCGACGTCACTGGCGGCCACGACTACGACGAGCTCGCCGCGCGGGCGACGCAGGCGCCGCCCGGGTCCGAGGGCCTGCTGTTTCTTCCTTATATGTCTGGCGAGCGGACGCCACACCTGGACCCGTATGCTCGCGGGGCTTTCATCGGCCTCAATCTCCGTCACACCGCCGCCCACCTCGCGCGAGCTGTCATGGAGGGCGTCGTCTTCAGCCTCAAGGACTCGCTCGACCTCGTCCGCGAGCTCGGGGCGCCGGTCGAGCAAATCCGAGCCACAGGTGGGGCGGCCCGCAACCGCATGTGGAGGCAGCTGCAGGCCGACATCTTCGGCGCGCCGATCCACCACAGCTCCGTGGACGAAGGACCGGCGTACGGTGCGGCGCTTCTGGCCGGTGTCGCGTGCGGCGCGTTCTCGTCAGTTGCGGACGCGTGCAAGCGCGTGCGGCTCGACGAGGAGGTGACGCAGCCGGATCCGAAGCGGCACGAGATTTATCGGAAGTACCAGGTGGCGTACAAGGCGGCCTATCCCGCGACCGCTGAGACGATGCACCGGCTGGCCGAGCTCGACTGAATCAGTACTCCGGTCCGAGAATCGGCTTCAATTCTCAGTTGACAACACCAACGTCGATCACGGATTCACCTACTTCGGCGTGGCACCAGCCCGTCAGCTGGCTTGGTGGTGCCTGCGCCACCGTCGCATCTCGCCAATTTCGATGGCGATTGGAGTGCCGAGCGGGACTCGGCCGAACGGGACTCCAGGTTTCGTGCTGCGCTTGACCGAGCTGGAGCGAGCGGATAGGCGCCCGCGGTTTCGGTGCCGCGAAACCCGATCCAGAAAGGCGCCTATCGTGCTGATTTGGCTCCCGGTTGAGAGTGGCTTCGTCCCGGACTGACCGTCGGCCGCCTCCGATACGTGTGACGCATCTCGTCAAAGCTGGTGGAACGTCCCCAACTGCGAAGCGCATACTTCAGTCGTTCCGTCCACCCCATCAATGGAGGGAAATCACATGGCTGACTACGGACTGTTTGTCGGATGGGGCAACATCGTCCGCGGCCGTGAATTGAAGGGCCTCGAGGTATTCAACGAGGCCATCCAGTTCTGGACCGCTCACCTAAAGAAGGGCAACATCGAAAGTTTTGAGCCCGTTTTCCTTACACCTCACGGTGGCGACTTGGCTGGGTTCGTGCTAATCCGAGGCGAAGCCGCCAAGCTCGACGAGATCAAGCGTAGCGACGAATACTTGGCACTAAACACCAGAGCCGGCCAGATCGTCGACAACATAGGCTTTGTCGACTGTCTTCTTGGGGCAGAACTGCAGCGACAGTTGGCAGAGTTCAAGACCCGCACCGCAGATATTCTGGGCACCCCCGTTATGGCGCGCTGAGCAACGGAGGACGCCGGGGCGCCGCAGTAACCGTTCGGGCGTTGTGTGAAGCCGCCGGGTCACCGCGTGTCACGGCTTGTAATAGTCCAGCGCACTGTGAGAACGAATCACCGCGCGCTGTGTCGCTGCGTTTGGATTGTTTATGGCGGGCGCGTGCAGAGGCGGCCACTCATCCTGTGGCGATCGCGCTGATCACGACCTAGCGATTTCCCAGATCATCTGGAGCGCCGTATCGCCGCAAGTGGTGAATTCGTCGAGGCCTGCGGTGACTACGTGCGTAGTGCAAGAGGATCAGCGCCACCAGGAGACTAAAGAACACGAAGGCCCGGGCTTTTAACACTGGAGGGCACTGGAGGAGGGGGCCGACAACGTGAAGCAGTCGGAGCTACTCGTCCGGTCCCGGCGACCGGAAAAGTCAATCCTGATCGTGAACCCCACATCGGCCGGGGGCCGAACGGGCCGCAGCTGGTCGGCCATCGCCGAGCTTGCGCGCGCCTCGGGCCTCGACTTCGAAGCGGCCCTGACGACACGTCCCGCTGAGGCCATTGAGATCGCTCGCAAGGCGGTTCGCGCGTCGCGCCCGCTGGTCGTTGCCGTCGGCGGCGACGGCACGCTCTGCGAGGTAGTGAACGGCTTTTTCGAGGGCGCTCAGGCGATTCCCACGTCGAGCATCCTCGGCTTGGTGCAAGTCGGTACGGGAGGCGATACACGGCGAACCCTGGGGATCCCAGCCGACGTCGGAGCTGCAGTCCGGGTCCTGACCCAGGGACGCCCGCGCTCGCTAGACGTTGGCCGGGTGACGCTGGGCTCTGGCGTTTATCACTTCGTGAACATTGCGGAGGCTGGAATCGGCGCGGATGTGTCCGCTCGAGTCAATCGAATGCCTAAGTTCCTGGGAAGCGCAACCTACCTCGCGGCCACATTGGCGTCATTGGTCGGCTGGAAGCATAAGCAGCTCCACGTGGTTATCGAAGGTGGCATCCGCCGGAACTTGATCGGACAGGCAGTTGTTGTCGCCAACTGTCAGTACTACGGCGGGGGCATGCGGATCGCACCTGAGGCAGTTCCCGATGACGGGGTTTTCGACGTGATCGTGGAGGGGCCGATTGGCAAGCTCGAGGCCATCCTTAAAGCGCCCACGCTCTACAGGGGAACCCAGTTCGAGGACGCCGGGCTTCGGAGAAAGCTCGAGCTCCTGCGGGGCGCCAGCGTGAAGGTCAGCTCCCCAGACGACGTGCCGGTACAGGTCGACGGAGAGGTGATTGGCCAGTTGCCCGCAATCTTCGAGGTCGTACCCAAGGCCGTGCGCTTTATGGTCCCTTGAATCACACCGCAGCCTGGTGGCTGATAGCGCCGCGAAGTCGACGGTGGTGTTGGTCGATGGTTGGTTTCAGCGTTCGATGTACGTGTGGAGTTCCGGCATCCAGCCGTCTTCGAATCCTGACCAGGGTCGCTGACGGGTGTGATGGGTGCCGGCCCGCGGCACCCCGTGTCATTTCGAATAACGCGGATCGATTTCCCGCGGGCGCAGTCGCTACCATCGACGAATTGGCCGCAACGCTGCGTTTCGAGGTCACACGCACGCTACACGCCACCAGCGAGTCGATCTGGCGGGTAGTTGGAGATTTTGGCAACGAACACCGTTGGACCAAGACCGTCTCGCAGTGCGAGAGGGACACGCCGGATGTCCACGTCGGCACCGCCCGACGCTGCACCTTGCCACGATCGCTGATGGGTCGGACTTGGGTCCGCGAGGTCGTAACGGAGTTTGAACCCGGAAGGGCGATCTCCTATCAGCTTGACGGCCCGGCTGGGCCGTTCGCATCGGCGGGAGGCCGGTGGTCCACGAGCCCGATTTCAAGCGACTCGGCGCGGCTCACGGTCGAAGGCCGCTTCACTCCGCGCAATTGGCTTGCCCGAACTTTTGTCTGGCCGATAGTCCGGCCGATGCTCTGTCGCCTGACCAAATCCGTGATCGACGAACTCGAGGCTTTCCTCTAACCGAGCGGGTGTCCCGGCTGATAACTGACGCTCCCGCGCATGGGGGAATTGAGCGTGCCTCATCATCACCGGCTAACGTCGAGATGGAGGTCACGGCGGCCTGCCTGCCAAGCGCCCGATTCTCGGGCATTTCTTAACTAAAGCTTCACAATTCTCCATCCGTTTCGAGCGCTGTCACATCCGGGCGCGTAGGACGATGGCACTCCCCCGCTCGAACGGCGGGTTGGGAAGGAGGAGTCCGTCATGCGGGCCTTGCTCGCTATACCGGCCGTTGCCATCGCGTTGTTTCTCACCGCCATCAGCGGTGCTGCCTCAGAGTGGTGCTCGGAAGATCCTGTGATCCATTTTGTGGACGGAGGTGGACACTCTCAAACGGTGTACCTGACTGCCTACGGCGAGGGCGTTGAGCACTCGCACGCGGTTAGCGCCATGGCTTACACATACGCCACCGAATACGGCGACCATGGCCACAAGACAAAGGTCAAATTGGTCGTTTTTGTGCCCGATGACTGTCGCCATCACTTCCACGTGCGGAGCGTGGTGAGCACGGGTCCTGGTGGTACGGGAGTTGTGCTGGCCCACCACGACGGCGACAGCGGCCACAACAGCGGTCTTGAGTTCGAGATCAGCGGCTAGCCGCTCGGAGGAGTCTCGAGCGGCTGGTCGCCAGTCCGTGAGGCTTCACGAATTCGTCGGCACGGTCACGGCGGCAGCAGTGGCGAGCGCCCTCTTGCTGATGCCTGGAACTCATGCATCGGCATTTCAAACTCAACTGGCAGCCCTGATGGTTGTGATGGCATGTATCGCGATGCAATTTCCACTGCAGGTGACTCCCAAGATCAAGGTCAACACGTCGAGTGCCGTCTACTTCACCGCTGCACTAACCCTTGCTCCGGGGACCGCGGTCGTCGTGGCGGGCGTAAGCCAGCTCGCAGGTGGGCTGATATTGGTTCGCCGGCGAAATCCTCTAACAGGGCGACCTCGGCGGCGCCTGATCGACACGATCTTCAATGCATCGCAGTGGATGCTCGCCACATCCGGTTCTGGGGTCGTCTTTCATTTGCTGGGCGGCAGCGTCGATTCTGGGAGCACATTGCTTTGGTTTTCCGCCCTGGTCGCGGCGGCAACGGTGATGTATCTGGTCAACACGATGCTCGTCGCAATCGTGGCTGCAATTCAGACGAAACAGCGCCTCGTCACCATCTGGATCGCTGGACGTCGGGTGGATGCCATCACAGAGGCCGGTCTGTACACCATAAGTGCGGTGGCGAGTGTCGCCGTGTCCAGTCATCCATGGGTGTTGTTGGGTTTGGTCGTCCCTACGATCCTTCTGCACAATTCACTGCAGCGGACGCTTCAGCTCCAGCGGCAGACGGTTGCTGCGCTCGAGCAGATGGCCGACCTGGTCGATGTTCGCGATGGTTATACGGGACAACACTCGGCGCGGGTCGCGGACTACGCGCAGCAAATCGCCCGTGCTTTGAGGCTCAGTTCAGATCAAACCGCCACGATTAGCCTCGCCGCGAGAGTCCATGACGTGGGGAAGATCGCAATCCCAGACAGAATTCTCCATAAGCCCGGGAGGTTGGATCCGGCCGAATGGGAACTGATGAAGTCACACGTCGCAGCCGGTTGTCAGGTGCTTGAGCGCTTTGACGACTATGCCCGTGGCGTCGAGCTTGTGCGATGCCATCATGAAAGAATCGATGGCAGCGGCTACCCGCGAGGCCTGGGCGAGAAGCAGATCCCGCTCGGCGCTCAGATCGTGGGCATATCAGACGCGATCGATGCGATGACTAGTGACCGACCGTACCGCCACGCGATGCCGCTGACCGCGGTGCGTGAGGAGCTGGT
>JBKPCF010000076.1:0-8883 GCA_046727235.1 Candidatus Dormiibacterota bacterium | reverse complement strand
GTGCAAGGTCATTGAAAGCGGAGAAGCGGACATCGTCCTCGGCTCGCGATGGCTTGGGCTCGACCCGGCCAAGGCCGGAATGCCGTGGTGGAAGCGCCTCGGCAACCGGTTTCTGACGACGTCGGAGAATCAGGTGCTCGGGCTGCGTCTCTCCGAATACCACACCGGCTATCGCGCCTACTCACGGCGTTTTCTCGAGGCAATCCCCTTCCTCGAGAACAGCAACGATTTCGTCTTCGACACGCAGGTGTTGATCCAGGCGGCGACGTTTGGTTTCAAGATCGGCGAGGTGCCCGCCATCGGGCGCTACCACGCGGACGCGAGCTCGGTCAGTTTCACGACCTCGACGGTGTACGGTCTCAAGACGCTCGGCGCCTTGACGCGGTACGTGCTGCACCGCGCTGGTTTTCGGTCCGAGTGGCTGACGCCGGTTTCAGAAGCGGACAGGGAGACGCCCGCGATGAGCCAGGTCGCGCACCACAGCCAGGTTTAGGCCGCGCGGACTCGGCTCACAGATCTCGTTAACAGGCTGGCTTGTTAAGGGCCGTTGCCGCGGTTAGCGTCTTGGTCAGGCTCGGCAGGCTGGGGGAGGGCGCCGCTGGGAGAGGGAGGGCCCCGCCAGAGGGGGGTTTTATCAGTCAGGCCGGCTCCTCGTCCCGGTGTTCCCGGTGCTCCCTGAACAACATCACCCTGCAGTTCGCGTTCTTCAGCACGTACGGGACGGTCTTGCCGAGGTTGAACTCGCCGAAGCGGCGCTTGTACGGCAGCCCCATCACGATCAAATCCGCCCCCCACTCGACCGCCTCGTCCACCAGCGCCGGGCCGGTGTCTCGCGCCTGGACCAGCTCCGTCTCCACCGGCAGCTGGGACGCGGCGGCCAGCTTCTCGACCTCGTCGAGGATCTTCTCGCCGCGCTCGACCACGTCGTCGAGAACCGCGCCCAGCGGCAGGGAGCGGTTCACCTCGATGATGTGCACGCCGTACAGGCGGCCACCGTGTGGGTCGGTCATCCGGCAGGCAAGCCGCACCGTCTCCGCGTCGATATCCTGGCCGCCGACCGCCACCAGGACCTTGCGCGAGGTCGTCGGGTGGGCGTGTTCGGCTCGGTCGGCCATCAGTGCTGCGGCCCGCGCCTCACGCGGCGGATCAACACGTACGCGGCAAAGGCAAAGCAACCGACCGCCGTTGCTAACGCGAGCCCCTGGGAGCCCGGGTCCAGCTCCCCGTGCGCACCCAGATATGCGACCACCCAGATCCCGATCGCGAGCGCGATGACGCCCATGAAAGTGAAGGGGAAACGCAAGCGTCCAAATGCTAGCAACCTCCGGCCTCGGCGCCCGAGGCCGTTCACGGCCGTCCCTATAATCAACCGGCGTTGAAGCTGGTCATCGTGGGGTGTGGGCGAGTTGGTTCGCAGATCGCGTCCAACATGGATCGCGCGGGCCACGAGGTCGTCATCGTCGATCGAGACCCGAACGCCTTCTCTCGAGCAGCCAACCGCGGCGTTCTGACACGCGAGTTCAAAGGTGACCAGGTCGTCGGCAACGGGACCGACGTCGACGTGCTGCGGCGCGCCGGCATCGAGCGGGCGGATGGATTTGTCGCCGTGACCGAGGGCGACAACCGCAACATCATGGCCTCCCAGATCGCCAAGCACGTTTACAAAGTGCCCCACGTCGTGGCCCGCATCTACGATCCCGAGCGCGCCGAGGCGTACGAGAAGCTGGGCCTCCACACCATCTGCCCCACCATCGAGGGCGCCCGCCACATCGAGAAGGTCCTGCTCGAGCGGGAGTCCGGCTGATCCGATGTACGTGATCGTCGTCGGGGGAGGCACGGTCGGTTACTACATGTCCCGCGATCTCGTCGAGCGTGGGCACGAGGTGACCTTGATCGAGAAGGACGCAAGACGCGCCGACTGGCTCGAGACGCAGCTTGGCAGCATAGTGATGCGCGGTGATGGATGCGAGGTCAGATTTCTAGCGCAGACCGGCATCGAGCGAGCGGATGCGATCATCGCCGTGACCGCAGATGACGAGGACAACCTTATCGCGCTGCAGATGGCGAAGCGACACTTCAAGGTCAAGAAGACAATCGCTCGCGTCAACAATCCGACCAACGTCGAGATCTTCAAGATGCTCGGCGTTGATGAGGCAGTGTCTGCGACCGAGGTGCTTCTTGGAGCGCTGGAACCGCCGCTGACCAACTGATCGCAAAAAAAATAGGCCGCTCTCCATGAGCGGCCTCGATGCCGGCGGTCCTTCAGTTACTGAGCCTTGCCGATCTTGTAGATCTTGGTACCGCAGTATGGGCACGTGCCGACTGTTGCAGGCTTGCCGTTCTTCATCGTGATCGGCTGAGGGTCTTTCATCTCGACCTTTCTTTTGTCCTTCAAGCAGTAGCCTTCCACTAAGTCACCGTCCTTATTGAGATTCTGTCGTGGGGGCGGACTTGCCCATTCTAGGGGTGGGGTTTTGGGCAGCACAACCCCAATTCGAATCGAATTCAATCCGAGGGGCTCTGAGATTTGCGAAAAACGCGCCAGAAGGCGCTCTCAAAAGGCCGTTTCGAATCCTCGTCACGAAGCACAAACCGAACCTCACCAACCCGCCAACCTTCGCGCAGCGCACGCTCCAAACACTCAGCCATGACGCGTCCGCATTCATCAATCGGAAATCCAGCGATGCCCGTGCCGACCGCGGGCACCGCGATAGTTTGCACCTCGTGCTGTTGCGCGAGCCGGAACACGTTGGCCATCGATGCTGCGAGCGAATCCCTTGTCGTCCGTCCGCCAAGCGACATGCTCGCGGCGTGGATGACGTAGCGCGCGCGCAGCTTTCCGGCTCCAGTGATGGCGGCCTCGCCGACCCGCACAGGTCCGTGCATGTCGCATTCCTCCTGGATGCTCGGACCGCCTGCACGCCGAATCGCACCGGCCACGCCACCACCGAGCTGCAGGTCGTTGTTGGCCGCGTTGACGATGGCGTCGACCTCCTGCTCCACGAGGTCGCCGCTCAGGATCAGGACTCTTGTCTCAAGAACTCCCATACCTCAGCGATTCGCTCCTCCAGCAGTTTTGGCGTCGCGCTCGCAATGCCGCGCACACCGATCGACTCGATGGTCAGGGAAGCGCTGGCCACGCCGCATACCAGCGCATCCTGCAGGCCGGCCCGCTGCCCGCCGGTCGTCAACCACCGGGCAAGCATCCCGCCCGCCACCGCATCCCCGGCGCCGGTGGTGTCGAAGGCCGGATGCCTGGGGAGCGCCGGCACGTGCACGCTCCCGTCAGCCGTGTGAGCGGTTACGCCGTCACGGCCGGCTTTGAGTACGACACCATCGAGCCACCAACGGCGGCGAAACTCCTCCGGGTCGGCGCCCCCCAACGCTTCGAACTCCTCCTGGTTGCAGAAGTACCAAGCGGACCGTCCGAGCACGTCCTTCGCGTCCTGCGGCCGCTCCCTGACGTACGAGAGCATCGCGTCTGCGGCCAGCAGCTGCGCCGTGTGCAGCGCCTTCATCGCCTGAGCCTGGCGGTCGGGCCGCATCGATCCAACGAAGGCCCAGCCTGCGAAGTCGGGAGGGACGGCCGGCTCCCACCTGTCGTAAATGGTGTCAGCGCTCCCCATGTCAATGTTGCGCCCGCGCCGCTGTCGAGCTGTCCACCGATATGTTGGCGCGTCGACGACCTTTAGCCATGACGTGTCGATCGGCCTTCCCTCGAATGTCTTGGTCACGAGGTCCGCCGCATCCCGCCCGACGGGCGCGGAGATCTTGACCGGCACGATCAGGCTGGCCGCAAGCGCGAAGTAGACGGCCGAGCCGCCGAGCACCTCGTGGACTTTTCCGAATGGGCCTTCGCGAGTGTCGAGGGCGACCGAGCCGACGACGAGGAGCTCGGGTAGATCAGGCACGCCGGCCGCTTCCGCTGCTCGCGGTCACGACATGGCGCGCAAATCGCAACTTTTCCAGGAATTCGGCTGGGCTCGAATACTCGTCCATCTCCATCCAGCTGCGTCCGAGCTCGTCAGCGGAATGCGAGTCCGACCCGGTCGCCGTCACCTTGCCCAGCCCCTCCGCCAGGCGCCCAGCCGCGCGATTTGCCTCGGCATCGCACCACGGGTTGTACGACTCGATGATGTCGATTCGGTCCGCGAGCTCCACGACTCGTTCGGGCCGAAAGTGCGAGCGACTCCGGTCGAGTGGATGCGGGATGTAGGTCAGGCCTCCCATGCCGCGAATCCGGTCCATCGCGTCTTCCGGAGCCAGGAAGTGCGGCACGCGACTGCTGATGAAGAGCCCGATCACCTCGCCCTCGAGGGTTTTCACCTCTTCGCCAACGATCGCGAGCTCGGGCGCGATCTCGGCGAATTTCAGCGCGCCCTCGACCGTGTTGTGATCCGTCAGCGCGAGACGATCGAGCCCGCATTCGTGGGCACGGTCGATCAGCTGCTGAAGAGAGCTTCGTCCGTCGTGCGAATAATGCGAATGGAGATGCAGGTCGACTCGCAGCACGAAAGTGCTACAGGGTCGCGGCTTCTTTCAGCGTCCGCTCACGCGTTCGGGAGAACAGAGGTATGACCTGCGCGGGCCCGCGGCTGCGACATGCCTGCTCCATCAAAGCGGCCTGCGCGTCATAAATGATCTCCATCACCTGCTCCGGCCGTCGCTCGCGTCCGAGTCGCGCCGGGAGTTGCGGGTGCGCGTGACGAAGCACGTTCGTCAGCCTTGGAATCAACCAGCCCGGAACGATCCGGATCTGCTGGACGAGACACTCTTCGACCCAGTAGAGAAGCTCATCAGACTCCTGCAGCAGCCGTCGTGGAGTCATGGCTCGCTTTCTCCTGCGATGCCAGCGCCGATACCTCTCCTGCTCCTCGATCGTCTCCTGAAGCATGGGCTGAAACCCACTATATCAGTGCCCTGTTGCCGTTCTGACTCTCATCGGATAACACAGGGTCCGCCATCCCCCGGCACCCGGCACCAGGTGGACCTCGCGGTCGAAGGTCCACTCTTTCCACTGCTGGCGGACGCGATAGCGCATCACGAGCCGAGCCACATTGTTGTAGGTCCGCTGGTGCAGGTGATCGGTCCATGATTCGAGCACCGTCACGCTGGTCACCTGCATGTCGAGGATCTCGAGCCATTCATCGAGCCGAGGCATCTCGTGGATGAAGGTATGGAGGCCACCCCAGGCGCGCTGCGCGTCCTCGGCGAGCATCTCCCACATGTCTTCGAAACGACCTTCGGCGTGCAGCTGCATGAAGCGCATCTCGACCGTCGCCGGGGTTGTCGACACCGGAGACGGCGGCCGCAAGGGCTCGATCCGGGGCCGCCTCGCGGCGAAAGCTCCCGCCATGCCCGTGCCGGCCGATGCGCTGACATGGCGTCCGAAGTCGTCGGCAGGCAACCTCGTGAACTGATCAGCGAGTCGTGAAAGAACGGTCTCAACGACCGGCCAGCC
This sequence comes from Candidatus Dormiibacterota bacterium, assembly GCA_046727235.1. Classification (GTDB taxonomy): domain Bacteria; phylum Chloroflexota; class Dormibacteria; order Dormibacterales; family Dormibacteraceae; genus 40CM-4-65-16. The sequence goes on along the minus strand of JBKPCF010000076.1, from coordinate 3,422 downwards.
GCGGAGCGGTCGCAACAATCTCTTGACCATTGGCGCTAGATGTTGTGTGATCTCCCCAGACTGTATACAGAATGTGGATAACTCGCAAGTCCTGCAGCGTCTGGGGGCGGAGACGAACACATTCGAGGCGGCGCCGGCGGCGGCCCAGGGGCCCCGTCAGGTCGAGGCGGAAGGCTTGATCCGGATCGCCCTCGCCGCGTGGCGCGTCGCGCCTCGGCCTCAGCGCATGGTCATGCGCCGGACCACCTCGGCCACTTCCTCGAGCGGAAGTCCCACCGGGCACACCGCGGTGGCCGCGGCCAGATCGGGTGAGTCGCCGGCCACGTCGAAGGACGCCTCGCCCAGTCGGGGATAAAGGCGCATATAGGAGGACGCGAGATCGGGCAAGCGCGTCTGGCCGATGCGTCCGGCAGCCAGCGCGCACAGGCCGCAGTTGATGCACGTGACCAGACGGGGGTGGCGTTCTCGCTGGGATGGCTCGACGGCACGGATGCCCTCGGGGTTGTAGGTCGCGTATACCTCGCGCAGCTGCGAACGCGTGCGACGCAGCCGTCGCCGCGCAAGGTGAAGGCCGTATGCCCACGCCAGCTTGACGAGGGAGTCAGCGCGTCCCATCGACCAGCATCAATCCGCGCATCGCGCCCTGCGCCAGCTCTTCCTGGGCCCACCCAGCGTTACCCAGCACCGGCGCGCGTCCGAGCCACGCTCCGCGGACAAACTCTCGTGCCGCGTCGAATCGTTGCGACGCGCTCCAGCCCAGCTCCCTTCCCAGGACCTCGGCGGAGCGCAAGATGCACGCGGCGCCGGCGCAGGGTCCGCCCGCGACCCCGACGCGACGAAATGCATCCGCCAGCGTGCGGACCTGCTCATGTCGCGCCGCATATGTGAGCTCTGCCTCGGTGACCGGTTCGCAGCGGCAGAGGATCCGCGACGTGGCGCCTTCGTCGAGGACCTTCTCCGCATTCGATCCGTGCCGGCTCTGCAGCTTTACAACCGCGAGCCCCGAAATTCCACACCGCGACGCGAGCTCAGCGACAGGCACGGGATCGGACTCGTTGCCGGGAAGGGGTCGACTTGCCGTCGTGCTCTTCACCTGGTGGCCGAGCTGGGCGCATATGGCATCGGACGTCTCTTCCGCCATCAGGCGATACATCGAGAGCTTGCCGCCCGCGATGGTGATGAATCCGTCCGCGCCTTCGCCCGCGTGGTCGATGACCGCGAATTGACGGGAAAGCTCGTCCTCGTAGCGCCTCCACTTGAACAGGGTCGGCCGGACCCCAGCCGTCGTGCGAACAGGCCGGTACTGCCGGATCGAAGGAAAGACGCGCTCGAATCCCTGCAGGAGGTAGTCGACCTCGTCCTCGAGCACGTCGACCGAGTCGAGGTCGCCGTAGAAGTCGTCGTCGGTCGTGCCCAGGAGCGTGAATCCCGCATGCGCCACCATCAGCAGGTCGCGGCCGTCGACGGACTCCGCGGTGATCGAGAAGTTCGAGATGCGATGCGGGTAGACGATATGGATGCCTTTGGCGGGCCGCAGGTGAATGCTCACGCCGGCCATCGCGCCCAACTCGGGCGACCACGGACCCGACGCGTTGACGACGGCGCGGGCGCGCGCCTCGGAGATCTCGCCGTCGGGGGCGCGAAAGCGGACTCCGATGACTTTGCCGGCGTCTTTGATCAGGTCGATGACCCGCGTGTGATTCATCGCCTGGGCGCCATGTTTGATCGCGTCCTGGACGTTGGCATAGACCAGGCGGTGCGGGTCGACGCCCCACTCTTCCATCGTCATCGCGCCGACGAGGTCCGGCGTCAGGCCCGGTTCCACCTGATGGGCCTCGCCGGAAGTAAGGCGGCGGTGCGGGTGCGAGTGCTTGAGGGGCTGGTAGCGGTCGTACACCTCGAGCGCGGTCTCGACCTCTTCGATGTTGTTCTTGTCGCCGGGCAGAACCGGAACTATGAACACGACCCGGGTGACCAGGTTGCGCGCGATGGTCACGATGTGTCCTGAGTCGACGTTGGAGAGCCGCGTGGTATCCCAGTCGAACTCGAGGTAACGCAGCCCACCATGGATCATCCAGCTCGAGGCGCCGCTCGTTCCCGCACCCCAGTCGCCTTTCTCCAGCAGCAGCACCGACAGACCACGCAGCGAGAGGTCACGGGCGACCCCGGCGCCAGTCACGCCGCCACCGATGACGACAACGTCATAGGAGGACGGCCCGGCCACGGAACGGATGCTAGCTCGCGGCTTCGTGCTCTTTCTGGAAGTGTTCGATGATGACCTTGGCCAGGTGCGCCGGCATCTCCTCATAGTGGTCGAACTTCTTGGTGAAGCTTCCGCGCCCCTGCGTGATCGAGCGGAGGTCCAGGGCGAACCGCAGCATCTCGGACTCGGGCACCATCACCTTCACGTTCTGATAGCCGTCCGTCGGCTCGGTGCCAAGGATCTTGCCGCGGCGTCCGTTGACGTCGGACATGATGTCGCCGAGGTTCTTCTCGGGCACATGAATCGTCGCGTCGACTATCGGCTCGAGGAGAACCGGTCCAGCGTCGAGGGCGGCCTTGCGGATGGCGAGCGAGCCCGCGATCTGAAACGCCATGTCGTTCGAGTCCACCGTGTGGTATTTGCCGTCGAGCAGGGTCACCTTGACGTCGACCATCGGGTATCCGGCCACCACTCCCTTCGACATCGTGTCGACGATCCCCTTCTGCACCGACGGCCGGAAGTTCTGTGGAATGGAGCCACCGAAGATCTTGTCCTCCCAGACGAACCCCTCGCCACGCGAGGTGGGCGAGACCTCGATCACGCAGATCCCGTACTGGCCGTGACCGCCTGACTGCTTGACGTGGCGCCCTTCGGCGCGCGCGGTTCCGTGCACCGTCTCGCGATAGGGGACGCGCGGAGTCGCAGTGCTCGCCTCGACGCCGTACTTTCGCTTGAGCTTCTCGAGCGTGACGTCGAGGTGGACATCGCCAAGGCCCGCGATGACGAGCTGCTTGGTCTCCTCGCTTCGTTCCACGTGCAACGTGGGGTCTTCCTCGCCGAGACGGGCGAGGCCTGACGAGATCTTCTCCTCGTCGCCTCGGGCCTTGGGAGTGATGGCGAGGCTGTATGCCGGCCCGGGAACCTCGAGCGGAGGCAGCGGACCGCCATCCTTGAGGCCGAGCGTGTCGCCGGTCAGGGTGTGCGCGAGCTTGGTCGCCGCCGCGATGTCGCCGGCGCGCACCTCTGTCGCGCCAACGTGCTCCTTGCCGCGCGGGAAGAAGATCTGCGCCAACCGCTCCTCACCGCCGCGGCTGAGGTTGGGCAGATGCGCGTCGGCTTTCACCGTGCCGGCAACGACCTTGAAGTAGCTGACGCGACCGAACTGGTCGCCGCCCGTGTTGAACACGAAAGCCTTCACGGGTTTGTCCGGCTCGGCCTC
>JBKPCF010000075.1:0-5612 GCA_046727235.1 Candidatus Dormiibacterota bacterium | reverse complement strand
TGCGTGCCGTTCTGCTTCATCTTCCAGATCTCGGACACTCCGCTGCGGGTGCTGCAGAAGGCGATCTCCTTTCCGTCGGGTGAGTACGAGGCACAGGCGTCGAAGCTTGGGGCGGTCGTCAGCCGGCGTAGGTCGTCCCCGCTTGGAAGCACGCTGTAAACGTCGACGTTGCCGCCGACGATCATCCCGAAAGCGAGCCTTCCGTCGTTGGTGCCTGGATAGGTGGCCTCGACAGACAGGCTCGCACTCGCCACGAGAAGTCCCGAGAGGGAGAGGATCACCACTAGGCGCCGTCGCATGGGGTCTCCTCCTTCAAATCCTTGCAAGTTGGAGAATGCCGGGCGACCCGGTCGATTGCACGTCCCGAGTGCCACCGTCGTTCCAGGTTCCAGCCTGACACTGTGCTGATCTGCGGCTACTGTCAAGGGAAAGAACACCTCCGGGCGAGCCGCCACCAGTCGGCGATGAGCGGCTGATCATCCGGTTGACTCTGCGCTAATCGGCCAACGGTTCGATCCTGTGAAAGCTCGAGGCCTTCGACGCAATTTCACGTTCGTCATCAACTCGTTCAGTAGTGGCCCTGCCAGCAACCAGATCGAGGACGCCAATACGGAGTGGCGCTGTCCAAGGCACCCTGCTCAGACCATGTGCTGTACAACCAGATCGAGGACGAGTAGCAGCCGCTCGACGAATCGGCCTGCTAGTCCGAACTGGCCTCCAGGGCCGCCCGCACAGTACGCACGAAGAGTTCCGGCGCTTCGAGCATCGCCCCGTGGCCCTGTCCCTCGAGCTCCACTATCCGGCTGGCCGGCAGTGCGGCATGAAGATCTTCCATCCAGCGCCTCACAACGGGCGGGCTTGTGCTACCGAGAAGGATTGCGGTCGGCGTGTTGAAGTCGCGAAACTCCTTCGGGTCGAAGCGGTAACCGACATACGAATCGACCTCGGCCGGAATGCTCTGAACGTTCCGGAGCGATGCGGCCCAGACTTGCGACTGGCGTGCTCCCGCCAGCACCTGCTCCCGCGCGTGCCGGAGCAATTCCGGGTTCGTTGTTCCAACCACAACATCGACCAGCACGGTCGCTAGCAACTGGTCGTAGTCGCTCGCAGCCAGGCTGACGCGCAACTGCCCCTGCACCGCGGAGGTAAACGCGTCAAAGCGCGGCGGCTCATAGAGCACCAGATGGCTCACACGCGCCACACGCTTCGCCGCGTGCATCGCCACTATGGCGCCTGACGAGTGACCCAGCACAGCGATTGGGGTGTCCGCAGCTGCGACTAACGCAGCAACGTCCTCATACTCACGCTCGAGGTTGTGATCGGCAGGATAGGGATCGCTTTGTCCATGCCCGCGCCGATCCAGCGCGTAGACCGTGAAGTGTTCTGCCAACAGCGGCAGGGACGGCCCCCAGAAGCCGCGGTCGACGAAGCCACCATGCACGAGGATAAGAGCAGGGCCAGTGCCGCGTCGCTCATACTCGATCCGGGTGCCATCGGGGGACAGAAAGCTCGTTCCGGCTGGCGTTGAGTCGTTCGCGACTCGGTTCATTTGATCGTCCAACAGCGATGAGTTTGCTCCCGTTGGGTCGTCTAAGGGGTATGAGCAATATGCCGATGGTCGACGTTCAATCCAAAGTCCAACAAGCCATCGACGAGATGGTTGCAACCGGAAGCGAGCGAGGGCTCCAGGTTGCGGTGTACCGCCAGGGCAAGCTGGTCGTCGACGCGGTGGCGGGCGTCGCCGACCCTGAAAGCAGGCGGCCCTACACCTCCGCCACACCTGTCTACTGCTATTCGGTCGTCAAGGCCGCCGCGTCGACGCTCGTCCACATGCTGGCCGAGCGCGGCAAGTTCGGATACGACACTCCGGTCGCCGAGCTGTGGCCCGAGTTCGGCGTCCACGGCAAGCAGGGGGTGACGGTTCGGCACGTCTTGAACCACACCGCCGGCGTGCCGGGCATCCCGCTCACGACGACGATCGAAGACCTCTGCGACTGGGACAAGATGTGCGCGGCGATCGCCGACTCCGAGCTGTGGTGGGAGCCGGGAACGAAGATCGGCTACCACGCCTACACGTTCGGCTACATCGCCGGCGAGATCATCCGCCGCGTCACGGGCAGGCCGATCTCGCAGGTGCTGCGTGAGGAGGTGTCCGGTCCGCTGGGCGTCGACACGGAGCTCTACTTCGGGATGCCCCTCGCCGAGCAGAAGCGGCTTGCGGTTCTCGAGGACGCGCCCATGCCGCCGGGCTTTCAGATGCCTGAGATGCCGCCGGACCTCCCGATGTTCAAGGCCGCCCCGATGTCATTGATGCCGAACGCGGCTTTCGGCAACCGCCCGGACACGCTCGCCGCCGACATCCCGGCCGGCGGCAAGACCTCCGCTCGTGCCATCGCGCGCATGTACGCCGCAATGCTTGGTGAGGTAGACGGCGTCGGCCTGATCTCGGCCGAGCGCTTGCGCGAAGCGACGACCGATCCGGTCTCCGGAGTCGACGAGATCTTCGGCATGCCGACCACGTGGGCGTTGGGTTACGCCATCGGCGCTCCAGGCGCTACACCCGAAGAGAGCTCGACGCAGTTCGGCGTCGGAGGCGTCGGCGGCAGCTTCGCGTTTGGGGACTCGCGGACCGGCATCGCATGCGCGATCACCAAGAACCGGCTGCAGCAGGACTTCAACGCGGCTGCCCAGGTCTGCCGGCTCGTGCTGGACGAGTTGGGCTAGAGGTCGGCCTCCGCCTGGCGAACGCGCCGGCTCAACGTCTGGAGGAGCCGGTACGTGACCTCCGGGTGCTCCTTGAGGAACGGCTTGAAGTTCCACTCCGGGATGGTCGCCAGGGTGACGTCGGTGTCCGCCGTGATGGTCGCGCTCCGGCCTTCGTGGTCCAGGAGCGCCATCTCGCCGAAAGAGTCACCTGGACCGAGCTTGCGGGTCTTGCCCGAGCCGGTCTTGACGGTGACCGTGCCCTCGGTGATGACCATGAACCCAACCCCGCCCTCGCCCCGGACGATGATCTCGTGACCGGCGTGGTGCTGGACGGTCTTCATCTGCTTCTCGACCGAGCGGACCTCTGAGTCCGGCAGACCCTCGAAGAGCTTCGCGCGCTTGATATCGATCACGCCCGAATACTAGGCGCCTCCTGCCGCTGGCCACAAGGACCACTTCGAGCCGTCCCACAGCCACGTGTCAGAGAAAGGCTGCGGGTCGATGAAGGTGCCGCCATAGAGGACGACCTGCCGGGAGTCAGCGTCGTAGGCCATGGGAGTCTCGGCCCGCGGGCTCGGGTCGGCGGATGTGGTGCGGTCGGTCCACCGCGCGCCGTCCCACGTGATCGTGTATTCGGCCACGGGGTGGTTGTCCAAGGCGTAGTAAACGTAGCCCACGACCTCGAGGTGGGCCGGGTCGTACGTGAGCACGCTCCAGCCGCTCGCCGCCGGCGCCGGGGCGGCCTGGCGCGTCCAGTTGGTGCCGTCCCACGTCCAGGTGTCGTTGAGCCGGGCGCCGCCCATGCTGCCACCGAACAGGACCGTGTCGCCTCGGGCGGCGTCGTACGCCATGCCTGCGAAATGCCGGGCCGGCGGCACGGTCGCGGGATCAAGCGGCGTCCAGTCGTCGCCGTTCCAGGTCCACGTCGCGGTGTAGGTCGTCTCACCTTCGCCGCCGAACATGACCACCACGCCGCGGCGCTCGTCGAAGGCCATCGCGGCGCGCATGCGCGGGTTGGGCATGTGCGCCGGATGCTGCAGCTGCCATTGGGTTCCGTCCCACGTCCACGTGTCCTGGAAGTAGAGGCCCTGGCCGATCCCCTGCGGCCCCGCTCCCCCGAACAGGACGATCAGATGCCGCACCGAGTCATACGCGGCCATCGCAGAGCCGCGGGCGGGCGGCCCTTGCACGTCGAGGCGCTTCCACTCTTTGCCGTTCCAGAGCCACGTGTCGTCCAGGGCAACGGCGGTGTTGCTGCCGTCGGGGTGATGGACCGCGGTTCCTCCACCAAACAGGATCACGCCGCGGTTCTCGGGGTCGTAGACCATGACGGCTCCAGCCCGCTGGCCAGGTGAGGCGGCCTGATGGCCTGGCGCGGCCGAGCTCGAAGGCGAAGGCAATGGCGAGGGCGAAGGCGAAGGCGACGCGGCCCCCGAATTGGCGACGGGGTGGCCTTGCGACTGCAGCAGGGGGCGGCTCGCCACCGCGATCAGAGCCAGAACCGTCAAGGCCCCCACTCCGAAGCCGATGACGGCGGCCGTCCTCCTTTTCATCAGGGGATGCAACGCGACCCGGAGGTCGCAGTTACGCTCCGGGCTTCTTCTTCTGGTCCAGGAACTCCTGGTAGAGGCGGTAAGCCTCTTGCTTGCGGCTGTCGACGATCTTGGTGTAACCCTGCAGGGTGTTCAGGTTGGCGTGACCGAGCACCTCCTGCACCAGGCGCACGTCGCCTCCCGTCACCTCGAGGAGGGTCGTCGCGGCGGTGTGACGGGCGACATGCGGTGATTTGAAGGACCACGCGCCGACCTGCTTGCGGATCTGCTTGACGATGTAGCGCGCTCCGGCCGAGGTGAGGCGGCGGGCGCGGTCGTCGCCAGCCGAGCGGTCGAAGTTGATGAACATCGCCATCGACGCGTCCTCGCGAGCCGCGAGGTAGTCCTGCATCGCGTCCCTCGCGTCGGCGGTCAGGTAGACGCTTCGCTGCTTGGAACCCTTTCCGGTCACGACGAGGCGGGTGCCTGAGCGTGGAAAATCGGTGCGGTCGAGGGCGAGCGCCTCGGAGATCCGGCACCCCGTGCTGACGAGAAACTGGACGAGGGCGCGGTCGCGCTTTTCCTGAAGGGTCTCCCGAGGAAGCGCGGACAGAAGTCGCGTCAGCTCATCCGGGTCGATCGGCTTCGGCAGTCGCTGCTCGAGCTTCGGCAGCGTGATCCCGTTGGACAGGTCCTGATCGACGAGTCCCTCGCGCGCGATCCATCGCAGCCACGAGCGGATCGCAACGAGCGCTCTCGCACGAGATGCCGGGCTCTTCAGCCGTCCGGCCAGCTGGCGCTGATACGCACGAAGATCTTCGTGCCGGAGGTCGTCCACGCGCAGCGAATGGTTGTTGGCGGCGAGAAATCCCATCAGCTTGCGGATCTCAGAGTCGTAAGCGCGGACCGTGTTCGGACTTCGGTTGGCTTCGAGCTGAAGCCATCCAATGTATTCGTCCGCGGCGGCCTTCAAGTCGAGTGGCATGTCGAGGCCGGCCACATGATAATTGAGAAAGAGGTGGGGGCCCTTCGCGTGGTGAGTCCCAGCCGCGAGCTGGAACTCAAAGGCGACGGCTTCGGCTTTGACCCCGAATTCACCGAGCGCATCAAGAACGTCGCGCTGTGGTTCTACCGCAATTACTGGCGGGTTGAAGTCGATGGCGTGGTGAACGTGCCCGCGCACGGTCGTGCGCTGCTGGTTGCGAACCATGCCGGAATCATTCCGTACGACGGGGCGATGATCCGGACCGCGATCCTCGCGGAACATCCCCATCCGCGGCATGCTCGAATGCTCGTCGTCGACTGGGCGTTCGCACTTCCGTTTACGAACATGCTGCTGATCAAGACCGGCAACGTCCTCGCGCATCCTGACAA
>JBKPCF010000074.1:0-29763 GCA_046727235.1 Candidatus Dormiibacterota bacterium | reverse complement strand
CGCACGACTGGGCAGAGCCGCTTTCGGATGTGGGAATGGCTCCCGCGCTATCTCCATTGGTACTGGCGTGGAATGGCGGGAAGATTTGCCGCCAACCGATAACATGACCTGCCGACATGCATCGCTCGAGGGGCCGGCGAGCGGCTGACGTTTTTCGAGCGCTGACGCGCTCGGCGATCGCCGCCGCGGCCGGAATTGTGCTTCTTGCGGCGCCGGCGGCCGCCGCGTCCCCGTCGCCTTCCCCGACACTTGGCTCGGTCCTGGTGTCGCCGCCGGCGTCCGACTTCGTGACGTTCAACCAGTACTTCACTGCGGTGCAGGGCGACTTCGACGCCCTTCAGTACATCGTCTTTCTCGGCTGGGGCAACCCCTCGACCACTGAGGGCACGCTCCACCGCGATGGATTCGTGTCCGGGTTCGGGCGCAGCTGGGTCCAGCCCGGCACCACACACATCCTGCTCGAGTTGGTGGTGGCGTTCAGCGGCGGAGCCGGTGCCAAGAGCTGGCTGCAGTCGGTCAAAGACATGGACCAGAACCGCCAGTACTTCAGGCACGAGATCTCTGTCAACGGCATCGACCAGATCTACGCCGCCCACTACGTTGACCCGGGAACGCCGGCTTACGCCGACATCCTGACGTTCGTCAAAGGCAACGACTACTTCGAGGTCGCGATTCTCTCGCCCTCCGACGACCTGGCCGATTCGGGGGCGACTCAGACCAAGCGCCAGTACGACTTCGCGCCGGCCAGCACCATCCCGCCCTCGCAGTGGCCGGAGAACGGCGCCACCGCCAGGCACGACCTCGTCTACTTCCTGCTCGTGGTGGCGCCGAACGCCGTCCTCCTCGCCTTGATGGTCGGCCTCGTCCTGCTCACCGTCGGGCTGATCCGCCGTCGGAGTCGCGCCAGGACGCCGGCTTACGCCGTCATTCCGGGCGAGGTCCAGATGTCATCCGACGGCTACTACTGGTGGGACGGGTCCGCATGGAAGGACGCTTCACAAGAGCCGCCGCCTTCAGCCCTGCGATCCGCGGACGGCTACTACTGGTGGGACGGCGTCAAGTGGCGGTCGGTTCCGGAGCCGCCGGTCAGCTGACCAGCGGTCGGTAGTTGCGCTTGTAGTACTCCCAGTACTCGCCTGACTTCAGTGGCCGCCACCATTCGGGATGGTCCTGGTACCAGCGAACAGTCTTCTCCAGGCCCTCGGCAAAGGTGACCTGCGGCTCCCAGCCCAGGCTGGTGATACGCGAGATGTCGAGCGCGTATCGGTAGTCGTGGCCCAGCCGGTCGGCGACGAACTCGATGAGGCTGCGCGGCTTGCCCATGATGTCGAGCACCGCTTGGGCGACCTGGAGCCCGGTTGTCTCGGCGCCGGAGCCGATGTTGTAGACGCCGCCCACCGGCGCTTCGTGCAGCACCTGGTCGATGGCGCTGCAGTGGTCCTCGACGTACAGGTAGTCGCGGACCGCGGAACCGTCCTTGTACAGCGGCAGCGGCATGTCGTCGATCGCGTTGGTGATGAGCACAGGAATCAGCTTCTCCGGGTACTGGTACGGTCCGTAGTTGTTCGATCCGCGCGTGACCAGGAGCGGCAATCCGAAGCTCTCGGCGTACGCATGCGCGATGTGCTCGCCCCCCGCCTTGCTCGCCGAGTAGGGACTCCTCGGCCGGAAGGCGTCACCCTCGGCCGAACGACCCTCGCGGACGTCACCGTAGACCTCGTCCGTGCTGACCAGGAGAAACACCTCATGCGCATGACGGCGCGCAGCCTCGCAGAGCACGGCGGTCCCTCGGACGTCGGTCTCGATGAACGCAAATGGGTCCAAAAGCGAGCGGTCGACGTGGGTCTCGGCGGCGAAGTTGACGATCGCGTCGACCTGGGAGGCAAGCAAGTTGACCAGCTTTTCCTCGCAGATGTCTCCCTGCACGAAGCGGTAGCCTGGCCGGCCTTCGAACTCGACCAGGTTGGCCAGGTTCCCGGCGTAGGTGAGCTTGTCGAGCACTGTGATCTCGACCTCGGGCCGCACGCGGCGGAGGTGACGGACGAAGTTGGAGCCGATGAAGCCGGCGGCTCCCGCGACCAGGATCCGCTTCAGCGATCGGCTCATTTGATGGGCGGGCCGGCGGTCCAGTCGTAGCCGATCGTCGGGTCGTCGTGCGGGATGCGGCCCTCGTCGTCGGGTGCGTACACGCTGGACGTGATGTACAGGACGTGGGACAGCTCGAGCGCTCTGCATCCGTGCGCCACGCCGGGCGGGATCTTCAAGCAGGAGGGGCTGCCGTCGCCCATCAGGAACTCCATCAACTGTCCTTTTGTCGGCGAGTCGTCCCGCGTGTCATAGAGCGCAACTTTGAGCGCACCGATCACGTACCACCAATCGGTCTGGCGCTGGTGGATGTGCCAGGCCTTGGCCGTGCCGGGATACATCAGGGAGTGGCTCCACTGGCCGAAGTGGTCGAAGAAGTCGTCGCTCTCGCGGATCACCTCGCGAAAAAAGCCGCGTTCGTCGGCATGGGTCACGAGCTCCTTCAAGACGACGCCATCTATGCTCACTCAGTCTTTGTTGGCCCCGTGCGCCCGCACGAAATCATGGACGGCGTAGTAGGCCTGGATCGACTCGCCGGCATCACCCCAGAAGCCGTCGACGACGTCGTACTCCATCAGGCCGCGCTCGAGATACCAGTTGTTCACGTCCGTGATCTCGAGCTCACCACGGCCCGACGGCCTCAGCTCAGGCAGCACCTTCCACACCGTCTCGTCGTAGAAGTAGACGCCGGTCACAGCAAACTCGCTCGGCGGGTCGGCCGGCTTTTCCAGGATTCGCTCGATCCTCCGGTTGCCGTCGAACTGCGCCACGCCGAGATGGCGCAGATGGTCCGGATCGCCTTCTTGCGAGAGGACGACCCGCGCCCCTTGCTTCTGACGGCGAAAGGCTTCGACGCACGGCCGGATCGATCGCTCGAAGACGTTGTCGGCCAGCAAGACCACGCACCGGTCGCCGGCCACGAACTTTTCGGCCAGACCGAGCGCTTCCGCGATCCCTCCCGCCTTGTCCTGATAGGCATAGAAGAGCCGGTCGATCCCGAATTCGTTTCCGTTGCCGAGCAGGCGTAGGAACTCGCCCGCATGGGTGCCGCCGGTGACGAGCATGATCTCGCCCACTCCGGCGCCGACCAGTGCCTCGATCGCGTAGTTGATCATCGGCCGGTCGTAAATGGGCAGCAGGTGCTTGTTGGTGATGCGGGTGAGCGGGTGCAGGCGGCTTCCGGTGCCGCCGGCCAGGATCACGCCCTTCATCGCCCCCGGATTCTAGGCTTGAGGGTGGGGTAGGCCACAAGCTCTTGTGCCAGACTGGCCGCTGCACATCAAATGGCGAGACCCGACAACTGGCCGCGCACCATCCTGCACGTCGACCTCGACGCGTTCTACACGTCCGTCCACCAGCGCGACGACCCGAAGCTGCGAGGCATCCCTGTGGCGGTGGCCGGACGATCGCGGCGGGCGGTCGTGATGGGCGCGTCTTACGAGGCTCGCGCCTACGGCGTGCACTCGGCAATGCCCCTGCACGAGGCCACGCAGCTGTGCCCTCAGCTCACCGTCGTCGCACCGGACGGTGCGCGGTATCGCGAGGCGAGCCGCCTCGTCCATCAGATCTTTCGCCGCTTCACGTCGCCGGAGCTGGTCGAAGGCGTCGCCCTCGACGAGGCGTACCTTGACGTCACCGCGCGGACCCGCCACGGGACCTCCACCGCCGACGAAGTCGCGCGGCGGATCAAATTCCAGGTCCATACCGAGGTCGGCCTGACGGCTTCGGTCGGCGCGGCGACGTCAAAGCTCGTCGCCAAGGTGGCCAGCGGGACGCGCAAGCCTGACGGGCTCGTGCTCGTGCCGCCCGGGACCGAGGCGGACTTTCTCGCGCCCCTGCCCGTGGGCGTCATTCCGGGCCTGGGCCCGAAGACCGAGGAGCGTCTGCACGCGATGGGTCTCCGCACCGTCGGTGCGCTCGCAGCGTACGAAACTTCGCGGCTCGTCCAGGCCCTGGGCACGAACGGCGCGGTGCTCCAGCGACTGGCGCAGGGCAGAGACCGCACGCCAGTGGACGGCAGCCGGCCGGCCAAGACCATCTCCGCCGAGACTACATTCGAGACTGACGTCAGCGACCGCGGCCGTCTCGAGGACGCGCTGCGCGACCTCACCGACCGCGTGACCGAAAGGTTGAAGACGGACGGGGTTCGCGCGCGGACCGTCTACGTGAAGTTGAAGCTGCCTGACTTCTGGCTGGTGAGTCGCCAGGTGAGCCGGACGAGCCCGACCGACGATCTCGAGACGATCTTCCGCGCCGCCCGCTCCGCGCTCGAGAAGTCGCACGTGGAGGCGCGGCCGGTGCGGCTGATTGGGGTTGGCCTGTCCGGCCTCGAGCACCCGGACTCTGATTCGCAGCAGCAGCTGAACCTCTTCGACTAGGCGGCGTCCGGTCGATCACCGGCCGGGGCAGTGCCGCCAGGACTTCACCGACAGTCGTCCAGCCCAGGCTCGCCCGCGCCCGTGCGATCAGGGCGCGAAAGACCATCGCCGTGGCCCGGGCGTCGTCCAGCGCAGCATGGGCGGGCATGACGTCGAGGCCGAGCTGCTCCACCAACCGCGCGAGCCCCGGCGTCTGTCCCTTCGGAAGGTCAAGCACCAGCCGCGCGAGCGCGGTGGTATCGATGATCGGATGCTCGAGCGGGCTCTCCAGGCCGCGGCCCACCAGCCAGGTGTCAAAGGCGTCGTGGCTGTGCTCGATCAGCACTGCGCCCTGCGCGAACCGTAAGAACGCCCGCCGCGCATCCTTGAACTCCGGCGCGCCGATGAGCATCGATCTGTCGATGTGGTGGCGCTTGCGCGCGTAGGGGTTGATCGGCGCGCGGCAGTCGACCAGCGTGTCGAAGAACGAAAGAGTGCGGTCGAGCCGGAAGCGCTCGGCGCCGATCTCGAGAACCAGGAACGGCGCGTTCCCTGTGGTCTCCACGTCGAGGGCGACGAACTGAGCCTCGTCGAGCGGCGTCTTCCCGCCGACTTCGGGCGCGTCGACCGCGATCTCTTCCCACGGAACCAGCTCCGTTGCACCGCGGGGCTTCAGGTAGAGCGGCCTCGACTTCATCAGCGCGCCAGGGCCAGGGCGCGCCGCGCCCAGGCGATCTCCTCGCCGTTGAGCGCGCGCAGGAGAAGCACGGCGGCCGCGTAGACGACGACGCCAACCGCGATCGGGATGGCGACCCAGAATCCCGCGACGTTGGAGATCGGAGCGATCGCGGCTCCCATGACAAGGCCGGCGAGCACGACCCGTGTGCTGAGCGCGAGGACAGGAACGCGCCCGACGTAGCGGGCAGTAAAGATCCAGCCCGCGATGCCAAGCACGACTTCAGTCAGCACGGTCGCCCAGCTCGCCCCGAGATAGCCGAAAAGCGGAATCAGCGTGAGGTTCAGCGCCAGGTTGGCAACGAGGCTCCAGCCCGCCGCCCACGTGAAGGACGACTGGCGGTCAGAGGCGTTGAGGGCCCCGATGAACGTGTTGTTGACGAACGCAAAGCCAAGCGCGAGAGCGAGAATCCGCAGCGCGGGCGCCGAGCGCGCGTAGTCGTGGCCGAGCAGGAGCGGCGTGAGCGCGTCGGCAAGGACGAAGATGCCGATGCTCATGGGCCAGCCCATCAAGAGCAGCGCCTTGTAAAAACGGCTGACGGCGTCGAGCATCTCCTTCGGCCGCTCGCGGAAATAGACGGAGAGAACAGGAAACACCACGGACAGAAAGGTGATGGGGACGAAGAGCAAGGATTCGATCGGCTTGTAAGCCGCGCCATACAGACCGGCGTCGGTCGGCGATCGGAGCGCATAGACCAGCGGCTGGTCGATCCGGAAGTAAAGGATCGTGAGCACGAACGTCAGCGCGAAGGGAAGGCCTTTCCAGAACCACTCGCGCAGGAACGGGGTCTCAAATCTCCATCCGATGACGGCGATCCGTTTGACGGCCAGCACGATGGTGAAGTAGACGCAGCTGAATGCGTACTGCGCCGCGTACGCCCATACGTAGTAGGCCACGCCCTGGTGCGAAGTCCCCCCGTACAGGACGAGCGCGAGCAGGATCAGGCTCTCGAGAATCACCCCGATGGCTTCGTAGCCGAGCTGCTGCACCGCGTACAGGCCGTTCCGCAGCAGCGACGAATACGAGGTGAGGACCATGAGGACGAAGCCAGGCACTAGCAGGTTGCCGAGGCCGAGAGGGATCACGAGCACGACCAGAAGCACAAGGCTCACGGCAGACATCACGAGCCGAAGCGACATCACGTTGCGCAGGTAGCGCTGGATCTGGCTGTGGTCGCGGGCGCCCTCGCGGACGAACAGGACGTTGAAGCCAAGGTCGAGGACGACGCTGACGATCGCGGTCAGGTTGACGAGGACGGTGAACGACCCGTAGCTCGCAGGACCAAGACGCCTGATCATGTAGAGCACGGTCACCAGCGCGATCAGGCGCGCGATGACCTTGGCGGTGAGCACGATGATCGTGTTGCGGAGGGCTCGTGAGCCGAGCCCCAGGCTCGAGACGGGCTGTTCTAGTGGTGAGTCGTGATCTGGCAACTGCCTGAATCGTAAATGTTGGCTTGGCTACACTCGTCCCCCACATGGCAGCATCGAAACGGTCGCTGAGCGGGATTCGCGTGACCGGCCGCTTCCACATCGGCAACTATCTCGGGGCCGGCGTCAACTATGTCCGGCTTCAGGACGAGTACGAGTCCTACATCTTCGTCGCCGACTACCACACGCTCACCACGAAACCGAACGCTCGCGACTTCACCGACGACCTCTACGACATGGTCATGGACCTGATTGCCATCGGGATCGACCCCGAACGCACGGTGGTCTACCGGCAGTCGGAGATCCCCGAGGTGGCGGAGCTTGCGCTGTTGCTGGCTATGGTCACCCCGCTCAGCTGGGTGCAGAGAGTCCCCACGTTCAAGGAGAAGGTTCGAGACCAGCCTGACAACGTGAACCTTGGGCTGTTCGAGTATCCCGTGCTACAAGCCGCTGACATCATCATCGTCAAGGGCGACGTTGTTCCAGTCGGCCGGGACCAGGCGGCGCATCTCGAGCTGACTCGCGAGATCACGCGGCGCTTCAACCGCACCTACGGTGAAGTCTTCCCAGAGCCGCAGATCGTCCTGAACCCCGAGGCCCCACTTGTCAAGGGGACCGACGGGAAGGCGAAGATGTCGAAGAGCCTCAACAACATCGTCGGCGTCACCGACGCCCCCGAGGTGATCCAGAAGCAGGTGCACAGCATGGTCACCGACACCAAGCGCATCTACCGTTCGCAGCCAGGCCATCCGCGGTCCTGCAACGTATGCGCCTTCTACAAGTTCTTCTTCGACGACTGGGAGCATTACTGGGACCTCTGCCGAAAGGCTCAGATCGGATGCAACGACAAGAAAAAGCTGCTCGCAGAGCGAATCATCGAAAGATTCGCGCCGTTTCGCGACCGGCGGGCTGGACTGACCCGAGAGGGCATCGACGAAATACTCGAATTGGGCGGCAGGCGGGCGCGTGCGATCGCCCACCGGACGATGGTCGAGGTACGCCAGGCGGTCGGCCTTCCGCCTTACCTGGATCGCTAAGATTTGAGCCGGATGGCAGAGGCTGCGGCCCCGAGGAGAGTCACCCGCCGAACGTTCCTGGCCTGGTGGATGGCGGCCCTCTTGACGGCAACCGTGGTCACCGGGCTGGCGCCGATCCTCGTCTACTTCTGGCCCGCGCCGCCCAAAGGCCAGAAGAAAGGGCTCCTCACCATCTCGATGGAGAAGTCCCTCGACCAGCTGGAGGAAGGAACCGCGGCGCCGATCCTCGCCCCGACCACCCCGAACTCCGCCTTCATCATGGCCGACGGTGGTGGCGACAACGCTCCGGGCGACCTGGCCTTCGGCGCGTTCGTGATCAAGAACCAGGGCAAGGTGGAGGTCCTCGCGCAGAACTGCTCCCACCTCGGCTGCTCGGTGGCTTTCAACAAGGACGCGAAGACGCTCGACTGTCCGTGTCACGGCTCCCGTTTCAACCTCGACGGATCGGTGCACCACGGCCCGGCGTCCGTCCCCCTGTCCCACCTGACCTGGAAGCAGGGCGACAAACCGAACGAAATCCAGGTCGACGGGATCATCCTGGGCTTCTGATGGCGATTCCACATCCGCGCGACATCCAGGTGGCGGTGGTCGACTGGCTCGACGCGCGCTACCCGTTCACGAAGGCGGTCGACGAAGCCCTCTACCAGCGGGTGCCAAACTTCGCCAACGCCTTCTACTACTGCTTCGGCGGGATGGTGTTCATCCTCATCGTCTTCCTGCTCCTGACCGGAGTGCTGCTCGCCCTGTACTACGTCCCGGACGCAAGCGGCAATCCGGCTCCGGCCTACACCAGCGTGAACTTCATCCAGAACAGCGTCTACCTCGGCTGGCTCGTCCGCGGCGTGCACTTCTGGGCCGCAAACCTGCTGATCATCATGGTTCTGCTCCACATGGCCCGCGTCTACTGGACGGGGTCGTATCGCGCGCCGCGCGAGCTGAACTGGATCGTCGGCGTGCTCATGCTGTTCATCATCCTGGCGCTGGCGCTGACGGGTTACCTGCTGCCGTGGGACACCAAGGCGTACTTCGCGACCGAGGTGACGATCAAGATCACCGCCGGGGTGCCCATACCCCCGGTTGCGGCGTTCATGAAGGAGCTACTCCAGGGCGGACCCGTCGTCGGACCTCCGACCCTGCAGCGCTTCTTCGCACTGCACGTCTTCGTGCTGCCGGCCCTCATCGTGTTGTTGATGTACGTGCACTTCCGCTTCATCCGGGCGCACGGCATCTCGGAGCCGCTATGACTGAGCGTGACGTGACGAAAGATGGACCCGGCGCCGTGGTCGCGGCGCCGAAGGAAATCGAGATCATCCAGCTCGACGGCCACGGTGGCCACACGCTCGAGCCGGAGTGGAAGCGGTTGCCGGTGGGGCCGGACCACATCCTCTATCCCGTGCTGGTCGGTCTAGCGCTGTTCCCGATCCTGATGGGGGACGCGGGCCACCACCTGGCGGACGACATGCCGGACGAGGACACCCACCCGTTCTTTCCGGACCACTTCTGGCCCTACCCGATCATCGCGGTGATCATGCTGGTCGCCGTCGGCCTGCTGTCCGCGTTCGTGCAGAAGAACCTGCAGCTGGAGGCTTCGGCCGACCCGCGGGCTGTCACCATACCGCGGCCGGACTGGTACTTCCTTTTTCTCTTCCAGTTCCTGAAGCTTGGCAACGAGTTCGTCTTCTCGATCGGCATCGGAACCGTCGCGATCATCCTGCTGCTGATCTTTCCGTTCCTCGACGCTGCGATAGGGCCCCGGATGGCGCGACGCCTGGGCTGGGCGAATTGGCCGGTCCCCGGCCGCAACATTTTCACCGGCACCGCGTTGGTGCTCGCCCTGCTCTCCATCGCGCTCCTGGAGCTGTGGGCCCTGGCCGGTCCCGGGTTCTGCGTGCCGTGGTTCGTGAACTCGCCCGTTTGCGGGGCGTAGCGGAGAGCCTGACGGGCTAGGTCCGCGAGTCGTACAGCTGCTTGGTCAGCTCCAGCTGGGCGAGGTGCTCGCGAGCGTGGCCGTAGTTCGAGACAAGCCACTCGATCCCGGGCTTCGGCGGCCGGTCTCCGCGGGGTCGCATCTCGGTTAGGTCGGCCGTGGTCAACGCGGCGATCTGCATCTCCAATTCCCGGTCAGCCCGGTCCAGCAGGGCGAGGAGGTCGGCGGCCTCCAGCTCGACCTTGAACTCCGATTCGCGGTCCCGGTCGGACTCGATCAATCTCAAGGCGCGGATCATCTCCCGCTCCGAGCCGAGGGTGTGGGTCACGAGAATCGCAATCGAGTTCGCCTTCGGCAGCGGACGCCAGTTGAGCGTCCCGTGGTCCAGGCCCCGCACCTGCTCGCGAAACTTGTCGTGGATCTCGCGGTAGAGTGCGCCGACTGTCCTGGCGATCGATTGCGCGCCGGCTTCGTCCATTGGCCCTAGACCTTTTCAGTCACGCGGTATTCGAGGTAGCGCCCCAACAGTAATCGTGTGTGGGCTTCGAGCGCCGGCAGGACGCTGAGGACGAGGCCGACCATCGGGTAAAGGAAATACTCGAGGTACACCGCGCCCTTCCTCCACGCAGGCCAGGCGGCCGGCTTCGGCGGCAAAATCCTGATCTCGACGTAGAGGAAGAACACGACGGTCGAAAGCGTGACGCCGAGCAGGAGGCCCGACACGCTCCACAGCGTCTGCCCCAGGTCGGTCAGCGAAAAGTCGGTGCTCACCCAGATCGGGACAGACGCGCCGAACAGAAGAAGCACCGGCAAGAAGATCCAGTTGAGGTGGTTCAGGAAGAGGTTCATGAACCGCCGCGTGCGCAGCCAGAACGGGATCTCCGGATGCTTGAAGAACCTGGCGAGGACGTAGGGGACGTCGGTGATCCCCCACGCCCAGCGCTTGATCTGGTTGTACTGACTCACATGCGTCGCGGCGTAGTCCCGCGCCTGAGGTGAGTCGCCGTAGATCGGCAACCAGACGGATTTGACCGCGAACTTCTTGCCGAAGGTGAAGAAGGCCTTCCAGTAAAAGCGCGAATCCTCCGGGATCACGTCCTTGTCCCAGTAGCCGACCTTGCGCACGAAGTCAAGGCTGCAGGTGTAGCTGGAGAACGCGACTAGGCGGTGCGGCTGGGAGTGGAGAAACATCTGCCACTGTGACGTGCTCGCGGACATGATGCGGACGGCCAGCGGGACGTCCCAGATGTTGTTGTGGAACAGCGGGACAGGCTGCCAGATCCGGTAGTCGCGGAGTGGATCGCGGGCGTGGTGCCAGCTGATCCACGCGAAATACTGCGGATGCACCCGGTAGTCGGAGTCGAGGTCCGTGATGAGGACCTTGCTCAGGTCGAAGCCCTCGTCGGTGAGGACCCTGACCATCCAGCGGCCACCCCAGTTCATGGCCGCGGACTTGCCGACGACGATGCCCGGCTCGAGGGGATCCTTGATGTGGTACACGCCCCGCACCCTGCCGCCGAACTTCTCCTTGAGTCTGGCCACGTTCTCCCAGCCCGGCTTGTCGGTCTCCCGGGTGATGATGCCGATCAGCTTCAGCTCGTCGGGATAGTTGGCGTCGACGATCGCCTGCACCGTGCGTTCGAGCACGTGGTAAGGCTCGGTGTAGGTCGGGATGACGCAGAGGTGGTAGAAGCCGAGCGGGTCGACGGCCGCGGCCGGAGCCTTCTCGCGGCACCGGACAAGCCAGTCCGTGCTCATGTCGCGGCGCATCTTGGTCAGCGTCCCGTACACACCGGTCACCACGCCGATTGCGCGGAGGACCCAGTAGGCGTCGAAGATCAGCACCGCGACCGCGACCGCGAGGGCGCCCGTGGAGTGAAAGATGATCGGGATCCACGCGGGGGCCAGCAGCATGATCCACGTGACCAGGCCCGGCGAAGCCTCGAACAGGCGGGCGCCGAACTGGCGCAGTGCCTGCTCCCAGACAGGCGCCGGCGGCGGGGCTTCGATGACTGCCACGGTTCGATTATGGCTTCGGAATAGGAAACCGACCCGGGCCCTTGTATTAGGCGTGAAGAACGTTCAGCACTTCGATGGACCCACTTTTGAGACCGACGTCCTGCAGGCGGGCGAGCCTGTGGTCGTCGACTTTTACGCCGACTGGTGCCACCCCTGCCACATGATGGCGCCGGTCGTAGAGCAGATTGCGGGCGAGTACGCCGGCAAGGTGAAGATCGGCAAACTGGATGTCGAGGCGAACCAGGAGCTCGCGATCCGGTACGGCGTCATGGGCATCCCGACCCTCGGGCTCTTCAAGGGCGGAAAGATGGTCGACCGCTTGGTCGGCTATCCCGGCGGGGCAGCCCCGATCCGAGCCTGGATCGAAAAGGGCGCAGACGTCGCGCAGGCGAAGAGCGGTGAGGGGGCAGCGGTAAGCAACTAAGTAGAGCCGAACGGCTTATGGGCGGCTGGGTGAAACGCCCAGCCGCCTTTTTCTTTTGGCCGCGAGCGCCTGCAGACGCGGCTTTGACAGAGCCCGGAATGCCGCGAGCGCCAGCAGCCGCGGGATTCAGACCATACCCCAGCATCGCCCTGGCGGCCGGGTTCATCCCGGCCGCAACTATGCCTGTACGTCTCCCAGGCGTCGGCTGTGGAAGGTCTTCAATTAAGTCCCGTCCATATACCGGAATGGGAGCAGCGCCTGCGGCGAAGCCGCACGCGCGATGAGGGAAAACCATTCTGGGTTTTCCCTCATACCGTCCCATCCGTATACCGGAGGGTGAGCAGGCCGGCCGGCGAAGCCGGCCCGCCGATGAGCGGGAACCATCTGGGTTCCCGCTCATACCGTCAGTGTCCCCACATCGCGCGCTCGGCGTGCTGGACGGTCTCCGGTCCGTGCTCGCCAGTCCGGATCCGGACCGCGTCCTCGACCCCGATGACGAAGATCTTCCCGTCGCCCACGACGCCGTTCTCGGTGCGCGCGGCGACCGCGAGCTTGTCGACCACCGTCCCCACGATCTCGGACCTCATCACCGCTTCGATCTTCAATCGCGGGCGAAGAGAGATGTGCACCGCCCTTCCGCGATAGGTCTCCGTGTAGCCACCCTGCGCGCCGCAACCCTTGACCTCGGTCACGGTCACACCCGACACGCCGCACTCGTCCAGCACGTCCTGGACCTCCTGCAGGCGCTCATGCCGGATGATCGCCACGATCATCTTCATGGCCAGTCCGCTTCCGTTTGCCGTCATGCGGGCGACACCTCCTTCTTGGCCGTCGGCACGTGTTCGATCTCGGGGTGTGGGTTGACGGTCGGCGTGTCCGGCTGGCGGTAGACGCCACCCGGGACCGGCATGAACGACTCGGGGTAACCCCACATGCCGTGCTCGCTGATGTCGAGGCCCTCCATCTCTTCGCGCGCGGAGACGCGCAGGCCGACGGTCTTCTTGATGACCCAGAACAGACCGTAGCTCAGCACGAACACCGTGAGAAACGAAGCTGTGACAGCGACGGCCTGGGCGCCCAGCTGGTGGAGGCTCCCGGTGTAGAACAGGCCACCTTGACCCACGCCGTTGAACTTCGCGAGCGCCGGAACGGTGAACAGTCCGCAGCTCAGAGTGCCCCAGATCCCGGCCAGGCCGTGCGCCGGCAGGGCGCCTACCGGGTCGTCGAGGTACCGGTCGATGAGAAGCACACCGACCACGACGATCACGCCGGCGACCGCGCCGATGACGATCGCCGCCCATGGCTCGACGTAACCCGACGGCGCGGTGATGGCGACCAGGGCGGCGATGGCCCCGTTGCCGACCATGCCCACGTCCATCGTCTTCGTGATGAGGTAGATGGTGGCGAGGGCCGCAACCGCGCCACCGGCCGCCGCCAGGTTGGTCACGACCACGATGTCCGCAAAGTGGAGGTTGGTCGCGTTGAGAGTCGAGCCGGGGTTGAAGCCGAACCATCCGAACCAGAGGATCAGCACGCCGAGCTGAGCGAGCGGCATGTTGTGGCCGGGTATCGCGTTGGCGCGACCCCGCTCGTACTTGCCGATTCGCGCTCCCAGAAGGAGGAGCCCGGCAAAGCCCGCGGTCGCTCCGGTCAGGTGGACGACTGTGGATCCGGCGAAGTCCTGGGCCCCCAGGGTTGCCATCAGGTAGCCGCCGCCGAAGAGCTGGTGGCTGATGAGCGGATAGATGAAGGCCGCGAACGGCACGCCGAACAGGAGGTAGACGATGAACTTTGTCCGCTCGAGCATCGTGCCCCATACGATCGCGAGCGACACCGCGCAGAAGACGAACTCGAAGAACCACTTGGCCGCCGCCGGAGCGGTGCTGGCGGCGATGGCCGGAAGATTGAGCTGCGATCCGGGGCTGAACGTCGGGAAGAAGCCGCTGCCGCCGATCACGGCGAAGATGCCGCCGGCGCCGAACGCGAATCCAAATCCGACTCCCCAGTAGGCGATGGAGCTCACGCTCAGGTTGGTGATGACCTTCGCCACCACGGTGCCGACATTTTTCATCCGGCTGAAGCCGACTTCGAGCATCGCGAAGCCTGCCTGCATGAAGAGGACGAAACAGCCGGCCACGATCACCCAAACCGTGTCGGCGGCCACGCCTGCTGCCGAGGTCGCGGTGGTGTCGTCGGCCAGGGCAGTGACGGGGGCCAGGGCGGCCAGCGCGGCACCCAGGCCCGACAAGAAGAGCAAGCGGCGTCGGCGAAACAGCGCGTTCATGAACTCCACGGGTACAGGCAAGGACGTCACCTCCGGCTTGATGAGGCCAGCCTATGGGCGGCTGGCCGCCGGCAAACACGTGTGGCATCGACGAATTGGTCGGCCGAGCCTCGTGCTGATCGCACGAGATAGCCCGGCTTGTGGACAAGTCCTTTTTGTGTCAAGCGCACAGAAAAGCAAGGTGCCGGTTCGTGAGGGTCTTACCTGATCTCCGGCGGACCCCCTCCCTACGATGACCCTGGGGCCCGCATCAAAATCCTGGTTTTTCGTGGAGGGTGTTCATGGCAGTAGTGACAAAGTCGGTCAGCAAGACCAGCCCGCGTGAAGTGCTCGAGCGGGCGAAGGCCGAGGGCGTCGAGGTCGTCGACGTCCGCTTCATCGACCTTCCCGGCACATGGCAGCACTTCAGCCTTCCGTTGGGCGAGCTGGACGTCGACAGCTTCAAGGATGGGCTCGGATTCGACGGCTCGAGCATTCGTGGGTTCCAGTCGATCGACGAGAGCGACATGTTGCTGATGCCTGACCCCGACTCGGCGACCATAGACCCGGTCCTATCGCACAAGACGCTCTTTCTGATCTGTGACGTGGTGGACCCGATCAGCGGCGAGCCCTACTCACGCGACGCGCGCTTCATCGCCAAGAAAGCTGAGGAGCACCTTCGCCGGTCCGGCATCGCCGACGTGAGCTACTGGGGCCCGGAGGCGGAGTTCTACCTCTTCAACTCGCTGCGGTTCGACCAGAACGCCCACAGCGGCTACTACTTCATCGATTCCGAAGAAGGGATCTGGAACTCGGGCAAGAACTCCGAGAGCAACCTGGCGTTCCGGCCGCGGCACAAGGAGGGCTACTTCCCCGTGCCGCCAACCGACAAGCTGCAGGACCTGCGCTCCGAGATCATGCTCAAGCTGATCGCCGCCGGCGTTCGGGTCGAGGTGCAGCACCACGAGGTCGGCACGGCCGGGCAGGCCGAGATCGACATGCGCTTCGACTCCCTGACCAAGATGGGCGACAAGCTCATGGTCTACAAGTACGTGATCAAGAACATCGCCGCACAGCACGGTTACGTGGCGACGTTCATGCCCAAGCCGTTGTTCCAGGACAACGGGTCCGGAATGCACGTGCACCAGAGCCTGTGGAAGGACGGCGAGAACCTGTTTGCCGACGCCAAGGGTTACGCCGGCCTCAGCCAGACCGCCGTCTACTACATCGGCGGGCTGCTAAAGCACGCCGCGGCGCTGCTCGCGATCTGCGCGCCGACGACCAACTCCTACCGCCGCCTGGTTCCCGGTTATGAGGCCCCGATCAACCTCGTGTACTCGAAGCGCAACCGTTCTGCGTGCGTGCGCATCCCGATGTACTCGACCAACCCGAAGACCAAGCGTGTCGAATTCCGCTCGCCAGACCCGGCCGCGAACCCCTACCTGGCGTTCTCGGCGTGCTTGATGGCAGGTCTCGACGGCATCAAGAACAAGATCACCCCTCCAGAGCCGGTCGACAAGGACATCTACGAGCTGGAAGGCGAGGAGAAGGCGAAGATCAAGTCGGTGCCGGGCTCGCTTGCCGAGTCGCTCGACGCTCTGGAATCTGACCACGCATTCCTGCTCGAGGGCGGCGTGTTCACCGAGGACGTGATCGAGACCTGGATCGACTACAAGCGCAAGAAGGAAGTTGACGCTGTTGCGCTGCGGCCGCACCCGTGGGAGTTCATGCTCTACAGCGACGTCTAGCCCAGCTACTCCGAGGGCTTCGGCGAAAGCCGAGGCCCTTTTCTTTTCCCTGAGAAAACGGTGCCCGCTACATGCCCAGCATCGCCCGCGCCCGCAGCGCGATGCTGATCGCAACCCGCATCTCTGGGTCGTCAAGATCCAGGCCGGTCAGAGCCTGGATCCGCTCGACCCGGTAGGTCATTGAGTTGATGTGAATGCCCAGTTTGCGGGCGGCGGCGCGACGGGTCCAGCGCGCCGCGGAAAGGGCCTCCAGCGTCTCGAGCAGCGGCGTGTCGCGCGATTGCGCGTACTCGAGCAGAGGCCCGAGCAGCTCCTCGACAAAACGGCGCAGCGCTTCGGGACTCTGTACCTCGAGCAGCAACCGGAACGCCCCGAGGGAGCGATAGGACGCGACGCGCCCTCGGCCGCCCGCGCGGCGGGTGAGGCGCAGCGCCTGCCGGGCCTCGACGTGCGAGCGAGCCAGCTCGCCCACCCCATTGGCGAGGTTCCCGATGCCGACCGAGCTCGAGCCCGGCTTCATGACCGGGGCCGCCGTCGCCAGCACCTGCGCGGCCAGCTTCTCCACGGCGGGCAGGTCCGCGGCCAGCTCGTCCGGGACGAGGAAGACCGCCGAGGCCGACCGAACCAGGGTCAGCGCACCCGGCAGCCGGGAGCGGATCAGTCCGCTGAGCGCCTGGTCGAGCCTGTCCTGCTGGCCGCGACCTGCCAGCGCCGCCTCGGTCTTGTCATCGTCAGGCTCGAGCACAACAACCCACGCGCGCTGCGGCAGGCGGTGGCCCAGGCGCTCCGCCTGGCGCGCGATCCGCTCGGCCTCGTCCGACTCGAGCCCGCCGGCGAGCACCTCCTCGACCAGGTCGCCGCGGAGCCGGCGTTCGACCTCCGCGGCGGCGCGCTCCTTGGCAAGCTCCAGCGCAAGCACGGTCGATCCGTGTTCGAGGGCGCGGAGACGACCTTCCGGGTCGACACTCTCCCCGTCCATCGCGACCGCCAGGAAACCAAGCATCTCGGCACCCGCGCGAACAGGCACCACGTCCAGAGCACGCGCGGGCCGCCCTGCGGTGACCCTCACCTCGCGTGCCGCGGTCTGGGCCAGCGTCGCTGGAATGTGGATGCGTGGCGGCATTCCGTCCGACGCCTCCCCAACTCCCCTGACGCGATAACCGTCCGCCGAGTAGAGGGCGGCGCGTCCTCCGGCAAGGGAACCGATCACGTCGAGGATCGATGGGATGCCGGCGCCCTCCAGGGAGAGCTTCGTGAAGCGCTCATGGATGTCGTGGGAGAGGCTGATCTCGGCCAGCTGGACCTCGGTCCGCCGCTGCAGCTCGCTGCGCTCGAGGATGCCGGCAACCTGGCCCGCGATGGCGCGCAGAAAATCGACGTCCCCGGAGTTGAACTCGCGTCGCTCGGTGCTCTGCACGTTGATGACCCCGACAAGGCGCGGCCCTGACTCGATCGGCACCGACGCCATTGAATGGAACCGGTCTTCGTCGAGCCCGGGCACCCACTTCCAGTGCGGCTCTTTGCTGACGTCGGGGACGACAGCCGGCCGGCGGGACTCGGCGACCCAGCCCGTGATGCCTTCGCCCATCTTCATCGTCACCTTGCCGACCATGTTCTCGTTCAGGCCGTTGGTCGCCGTCAAGAGCAGCTCCCGACCAGGCGGCGTCAGCAGATAGAGCGAGCAGACGTCAGTGCCGATGGCAGAGGTGGTCTCGCGGATGATCAGGTCGAGCAGCTCGTCCGGGCGCTGCGTCGATGCGGCCGCCTGAGCGAGGCGGACCAGGAAGCTGAGCTCGCGCGCGGCCAGGCTGGAGTCGGCCACGCCGGAAAGGTTCCCCCTCTCCCTCACGCCGCGCCTCGTGTCATTCGCACCATGGACAACGCCCTGGCTAGTGTGACCGATACAGACTCGACCTGGTGCGGGGATGGCGCTAGATTTAGCCGACCGTGGGATCACCGCACTCCGGCCAGTGGCGTGAGCACTTCGCCGGAGTCGATCTGCCGGTTCCGATCTATGGCGGGGCGACCGTCACCGGGATCAACTTCGACAATGCCGCCAGCACGCCGCCGCTGAGCAGGGTCCGCGACATGGTCACCTCCTTCTCCGACCTCTATTCGAGCGTGCATCGAGGAACCGGCTACAAGTCACGGCTCTCCACCGAGGCCTACGAACAGGCACGCGAGCTGGTTGCACGGTTTCTCGGTGTTGATGAGAAGGACCAGGTGGTCATCTTCGTCTAAGGCACGACCGACGCCCTGAACCGGATCGCCGCCGAGGAGGCGCGACTCGATGGCAGGCAGGTCCTGGTGACCGAGATGGAACATCACGCCGACCTCCTTCCATGGCGGCACCGCAGTGGACACGTGATGGTCGGGCTCTCCGAATCGGGTCACATCGACCTGGATGCGATAGAGCTCGCGCTGAAGACCGCCAGAGGCAAGATCAGCCTGGTCGCGGTGTGCGGCGCGTCGAACGTAACCGGTTTTGTGTCACCGATCCACGAGGTGGCGGAGCTCGCTCATCGCTACGGCGCCCGCATTTCGGTCGACGCAGCACAGCTCGCACCGCACCACCGGATCAACGTTCGGCCGGCCGGCGATCCAGGCCACCTGGACTTCGTTTCCCTGTCCGGACACAAGATGTACGCGCCGTATGGCGCAGGGGTGCTCGTGGCGCCGCGCGACTTCTTTGCCGGTGCGCCCGAGGTCATGGGCGGCGGCGCGATCAGCATCGTCACGTGGGACGACACCGTGTGGGCCGACCTGCCCGACCGCGAGGAGGCGGGCTCGCCCAACGTGATCGGCGCAGTCGCGCTCGGGGTCGCCATCGAGACGCTCGTCGAGCTCGGCTTCGACGAGATGTTGAAGCACGAGGTCGAGCTCGGCCAAAAGTTGGCGGCCGGGCTTCGCGACATCCCGGGTGTCGGCGTGCTCGGCGGCACCGAACCCTGCGCGCGGCTCGCACTGGCGAGCTTTGTCGTCGAAGGACTGCATCACGGCCTGGTCGCCGCCGCCCTCAGCCACGAATGGGGAATCGCGGTCCGACACGGATGTTTCTGTGCCAACCCGTACGTGTTTCACCTCCTTCACATGAGCAAGGACGATGTCGAAGCCGTCGAGAGCGAGGTGACCGCCGGCCGGCGCAAAGCTCTCCCGGGCGCGGTGCGAGCGAGCCTTGCGCCCTACAACACCGAGGCGGAGGTGGATCGATTCCTGGAAGCCGTGAGGCAGGTGGCGCGCGGACGCATCAGAGCGACTTACGAGCAGGCTGCCGACGGAACCTATTCGCCTTCCGGTGGCTGGCCCCGGATCCCAACGTCCTTGCATGCAGCCGTGAAACACTAGTCCCGCTGTGATCAAGTTCATCGTCGAGGTTCTGCTGGCGATCTTTCTCCACCCGGTCGCGTTCGTGCTGGCGGTGATCGACATCGTCAACCGCCAGGACATTGGTGGCCTCGCCAAGTTCCTGTGGATCATCATCAGCTTTTTCTGGGGCATCGGCCCGATCCTCTACATCGTGCTGGGCGGGGGCAAGCTCTGGTGACACCCTGACCGGATGAGGGATCGAGCAGCAACCAGGTCCCTGGTGCTCGGTCTTCTCGCGCTCTGGTTTGGCGTCCTGGCCCCGTTGGCAATCTTCAGCGGCGCCCGCTCGCTCAGGCGAATTGGCGCCTCGGGCGGCGAGCTCCGAGGCGTCAACAGCGCAACCGCGGGGCTCGTCGCGGGGATCATCGGGCTGGTGACTGCAATCGTCGGGATCGCGTACTGGTGGATCGCGTCCTGATCCGCCGCGCGGCCGTTGGGATCGTCGTGTTCGCCATAGCTCTGTGCACCTACCCCGGCGCCCTGCTCGTATCGCTCGCGACCCGGGTCACCCCGGTCCCCAGCGCTTCCGCCGGCCCGTCAGGGGCGCTGCCCTGGCTGCATGTCGCTCACCCATCGGGCGGAAGGCCGTACATCGCAGACGATCAAGGTCGGATGGTGCTCCTGCACGGGGCGACGCCCGCGAGCCTGCTCGAGTTCGGGCCGGGAACCGCGCCGCTGTACCCGATCGATCCCTCTGCATACGCGGACGGGCACTGTCCGGGCCTCAATCCAACCAGCAAGTACCCACCCCTGTGCAGGGCGGACCTCGAGGCAATGGCTGCGCTGGGCTTCAACTCGCTCCGGCTCCCGATTTCGTGGAGCGTCCTGGAACCCACCCGTGGCAAGTTCAGCGAGACGCTCGCCGACCGCATCGCCCAGATCGTCGACTGGGCTCGGGCTCTTCGCATGTATGTGCTCATCGACATGCACCAGAACGCCTTCTCCCACTACGTCGGCGCGGGCGACGGTGTGAATCTCACGTTCAACAGCGGCGCGCCGAAGTGGGCGACCATCACCGATGGATTCCCTTCGTGGGCATACAGGAATCAGCGCGAGCTCAACCCCTCGGTGTTTGAGGCAACAACGAACTTCTGGTACGACCGCGACGGGATCCAGGACGAGTACATCGCCGCGGTCGCTTTCGTCGCGCGCCGCTTCGTCTCGGACAGCGTGGTCGCGGGCTACGGCCTCTATAACGAGCCCTGGCCCGGTTGGAACCTATCGCCCGGGTTCGAAGACCTCCTCCTGTTCCCTTTCTACAGGCGCGTGATCGACGCGATCACCGGCGTCCATGACGGGCTCCCCTGCTGGTCGGGCTTTTTCATGCCGGCGGCGTGCGGGTATCGCGACCTCGGGGTTGACGACAGGCGCCACCTGATGCTGCTGGACACTGGGTTGGCCAGGGAGATCACCGATTTTCCAACCCACCTCGGACTGCCGGTCAGCTCGTACCCGAACCTCGTTCTCGCGCTGCACGCTTACACGCACATCTACACGCCGGACAAGCTGGTGCTGGATCAAAAGCCGCGCAATGCGACCTACCCGTGGGGCGGGTACGAGCAGAGCTACGCGTTGGCCGAACGGGAGGCCGGCGCGATGGACGCGGCGCTCTTCGTCGAGGAGTTCGGCAATAACCCGGACGATGACGACGTCATCCTTGCAAGCCAGGCGCTCGAGCAGGAGAAGCACAACCTCGGCTTTGGCTTCTGGACCTGGAAGGAGAAGGGCGCGGGCGCCTGGGGGATGTTCGATCCGGCCGGCCACTGTTTGCGCGTCGCACGCGAGCGGATGCTGGCGCGGGTCTATCCGCAGCTGACGTCGGACCCGAAGGCGAGCTTTCATTACGACTCCACAGACGGCGCCTTTGTGATGCACGTGAACGCATCGAGCCCCGACCCCACGACCGTCGTTTACGTCCCATCGGAGGTGACCGGCCAGATCTGGAGCGACGGGGCGGTCTCGCTCGTGGTCGCCAACGAGGCCGACGGGAGCAGGCTGGTGGTCGCGTCACCGACCGGCGGACGGTTCTCGATCGGAGTCGCCGCGGCGCCGCTCCGGCTGGCCGGCTGCGCATAGGAGAAATGCACTAGTTTCTTAGGTGATCCCTAGCCGCCAGAATTAAGGTTCCGCGTCATTGGCATCGGCTAATCTGGAGGCCAGGGTGGGAAGCCGACCGGCAGCGTCAGGCCGCGCTCGCGCGCAACAGAACGTCTCTGGCGCAAAGGGCGTGCGAGTGGAGAAGAACGGGGCGACCAAACGCCGCCCTGCGCCCGATGGCGAGCATCCGGCTGAGCCGGCGGTGAGGCTGGTCGGCGTCTCGCGGTCGTTCGGCAAGCACGCGGTCCTCAAGGGTCTCGACTTCTCAGTCGGCGCCGGCGAGCTGGTCGAGGTGACCGGACCGAGCGGCGCCGGCAAGACGACGCTGCTTCGCCTGGTCCACGGACAGCTTCGTCCGACTGGAGGCGAGGTGTGGGTGCGCGGAAGGGGGCTCCACAGGCGCATCCGCCTGGGCCTCGGCGGGCTCCGCCGCGACGTCGCGTTCGTCTTCCAGGAGCAGAGGCTGCTCCCGCGCCTCAATGCGTTCGAGAACATCGTGCTCGCGCTCCAGCTGCGCGATCCGCAGGTTCCGAACCGGACCATCAAGCAGCGGGCGCTGGCAGCGCTCGAGTCGGTCAAGCTGGTGCACCGCAAACGCGCTTATCCGCATCAGCTGTCGGCCGGGGAGCGGCAGCGTGTTGCGATCGCGCGCGCCCTCGCCACCAGACCTCGAGTAGTGCTCGCCGACGAGCCGCTGGCATCGATGGACGACGAGAACGCGGCCATGATCATCCACCTTCTCGAGGAGGCCGCCGCCGCCGGCACGACCGTGATCGTCGCCACGCACAAGCACTCATTCCTCTCCGCGACGCGGATCCTGCGGCTGCCCAGCGCTCGCGTGATGACCAATGGCGCCCGCCGGCCGGCGTTGAACGGCAACGGTCACGCCAACGGCCTCCATAACGGCAATGGGAACGGCCACGGCAATGGCAACGGCACCGTCTACAGCAACGGCAAGACCGTCCAGCCGTGGTGGCGGGTCGTCATTCCCGCGCGGGAAAGACCCCGCAAAGTCGCAACGGTGCCGCCGCTCCCGCTCTGGCGCCGGTCAGCGGCTCTTGCCGCCAATACCTACCGCCTCGTCCTGCTCAACGGTTTGCGGAGCTGGAGCCGCGACGCCCGGCAGACGACCCCGGTCATCGGCACCATCGCGCTCCTGCTCACACTCTGCGGAACGCTGGCGCTCGTCGGGATCGCCGTCGAGGGTGCCGTGGCCGAGCAGGCCGGCCTGGCATCGGTCGTGCGCGTCTACCTTGCCCCCGATGCGACCACCGACCAGGTCAATGCGTTAGAGGCGCGCCTGAAGGCCGACTCTCGGGTCACCTCAGTGACTTACGTGACTCCAGAGCAAGCCCTGGCCGAGGCGAGCAAGCGGCCTGGCCTGGACAATCTCGCGAGCCTCAGCACAACCAATCCGTTCCCGGCCAGCCTCGATGTGCGCACTCGCATGGTCACCCAGGTGGCGTCAGTGGCCACATCGGTGAAAGGTGACCCGGCGGTCGATCCCGGCTATCCGACGTCCTACGACCCCGACACCTATTCGCGGCTGCGTCGCATCGCGCTCGTCGCCGGCGGCATCGCGGGTGGCATCGTCCTGCTCTTCGCGATCGTCGCGTACGCCGTGGTGGCGAACTCGATGCGGGGCATCGCCGCTTCGCGAGCCCATGAGGTCGGCATCACGCGGCTGCTCGGCGCGCGGGGCTGGATGCTTCGAGGTCCATTCGTCGTGGAAGGCCTCATGACGGGCGCCCTCGCAGGAGCGCTGGCGGCGGCTGTCGTGGCCGGCGCGTACTTGCTGGCCACGCGATTCGAGTCAGCGATCTATGTCCAGGTGCTGCCCGGCGTTGGCCCGACCTTCGTCCAGTACGTGCTTGCGGCGGTCATCACGGCCGGGTTGATCCTCGGTGGCGCGACCGCGATGTTCGGCTTTCGCAAGGCCCGCGCTTGAAACGCGCGCTGGTGGCCGGTGCGGTGGTAACTGCGTTCGTTTCGCTGCAAATCAGCACCGTCACCGCAACGACGCCCACACCGTGCCCCAGCCCGAGCACCGCTTCGGACGGCCGAGTCTCGTGCGCCGCATCACCAGTCAATCCGAACCAGGCGGCATATGACCTGCTCAAAGCACGCCTCGGCGGAGACATCGCGAAAGCGCTCGCGGCCGAGCAGGCGCTTTCCGCGGTTCTCGACCAGTTCTCGGCCACCGAGCTCCTGCTGACTTCTCAGGTGGCGCAGGAAGAGGTCACCATCGCAAGGCTGGAAGACGAAATCGCCAAGTTGAATCAGGAGATCGTCGACACTCAGGCGCGCATCGACGTCGAGAAAGAGCAGTTGGCCGCTATGTCCAGGGCCATCTACCGACAGCCCGACTCCTTCTGGCTGTTGATCGCGCGCAGCAGCAACCTGCGCGAGGCACTTGTGGCGACCGCGGACGCCGTGGTGGCCGGCCAGCGCGCGCATGCGCTGCAGACCAAGCTCGAGGCGGACCTGGCGAAGCTGCAAGCTGACCGACAAGCCAAGCAGGCTGACCTCGACCGCGAGAACGCGACGCTAGACCTGCTCAACGCAAACCTTGACTCGCTGCAGGAGGTGATGGACCGCCAGAGCGGCGTCAGCGACCAGCTCGCAGGCTTGATCGCACAGATCCAGTCCTTGAAGGGCCAGCTCCAGGACCAGGCGCCGGACGTGACCGCTGCGCTCGCCAACCTGCTGGAGGCTCAGGAGCAGGACCTGATCCTGCGCTCGTACCAGAACGCTTGGACCCAGGCCCAGGTCGGGATCGGCCTTGCGATGATCAACGGCGATCTTCCGGTCGGAAAGACGATCGCCGGCCTCGCGCTCTCCTGGCCGATGGCGCACTTCACGATCACCCAGGCTTTCGGTCCCTCCAACGTCGTCCTCGAGCCGCCATTCGGCCCCTACAAGCACTTCCACACGGGCATCGACCTCGCGGCCCCGCTGGGCACGCCGGTCATGGCCGCCGCCGACGGCCTCGTGGTCGCGGTCGGCCATTCGTCAATTGGTTATGGAAATTACGTGGTGATCGCGCACGGCGCCGGCATTGCGACCCTTTATGGCCACCTGCTGCAGGCGAACGCCAATGTCGGCGATCGCGTGGGGCGCGGTCAGCTGATCGGGCTCGAAGGATCGAGTGGTTTGTCGACTGGGCCCCACGTCCATTTCGAGCTGCGGGTGAACGACCTCGCCATCGACCCGATGCCGTACCTGCCTGTGCCCGGGACGAGCTGGTCGGGGTAAGCGGCCCAGCCACCGCTGGGTAGACTCTCCTAGCTGACTACGCCCCCGTAGCTCAGGGGATAGAGCAGGACGGTCCTAACGTCAAGGTCGGGGGTTCGATTCCCTCCGGGGGCACCAGGCTCTCAGCCACCTCTCAACAGGTCCACAGGCAGGGTTCAGTCCTGGCACCCAGGCTGACGGAATGGTTTCCAGACGTCTCGAAGCGGAACCCCACAATTCTCTGAGCAAATCCCCAGGAAACGAGATCAGCATGGTCGTGGTGAGCAAGGACGGAGCCCGGGTGCTCGTGGTCGACGACGAGCCGAACATCACGGAGCTGGTGGCCATGGCCCTCCGCTACGAAGGCTTCGACGTGAAGACCGCAACGAGCGGACGGGCGGCCCTGACCGCGGTCTCCCAGTTCTCCCCTTCGCTCGTGATCCTCGACGTGATGCTGCCCGACATCGACGGCCTCGAAGTCCTGAAGCGGCTGAACAGCTCCGGCAACAAGGTGCCCATCATCTTCCTCACCGCGAAGGACGCGACCGAGGACAAGGTCCATGGACTGACGATCGGTGGCGACGACTACGTGACCAAGCCCTTCAGCATCGCTGAGCTGATCGCCCGAGTCCGCGTCGTGCTCCGCCGGCATGGCAACAACTCAGACTCCTCCAAGCTTTCCCTCGCCGACCTCGAGCTGGATGACGAGGCGCACGAGGTCCGCCGCAACGGGCACGTGGTCGAGCTGACGAACACCGAATACCGGTTGCTGCGATACCTCCTGATCAACGCCGGCCGGGTCCTGACGCGAAGCCAGATCCTCGACCACGTCTGGCACTACGACTTCGGCGGTGACGCGAGCGTGCTCGAGACGTACATCAGCTACCTGCGGCGCAAGGTCGACCGCTACGACCCGCCCCTGGTGCAGACCGTCCGCGGCGTGGGGTACGTGCTCCGAACGCCACGAAAATGACGCTGTCGCTCCGAGGGCGGCTGCTGATCGGCGTCATGTCGCTCGTCGTCATCGGGTTGCTGGTCGCAAACGTCGCGATGTACCTCTCGCTTCGGACATTCCTGATGGGCCGGGTTGACGATCAGCTCACCAACGGCGTCGACGAGGCAGCCAACGCCCTGGGGGCGACCGGTCCTTTCCCACAGCGCACGCCGTATTTCCCCGTCGGCACGGTGGTCGAGCTCATCGCCGCGGATGGCTCAGTCGCCGACGGCAAGGTCGTGGCTCCTTTCGGGACGAATGGCCCGACGGCGCGACCGAACCTGCCCCGGACGCTGCCGAACTACGGAACCGACAAGCCCGCGCCGCCGTACACGGTCGCAGGTACCGAGGGAGTGCAGTTCCGCATCACAGACTGGCCTGAGGGTCGGTTCCACGGCCAGTTCATCGTGCTGGCGATTCCGTTGACCGAGGTGCAGTCGACCCTCAGCCAGCTGCTGGCGCAGGAAGCCGTGATCAGCGCCGCCGTGATCGCCGGCACGCTGATCCTTGCCCTGCTGATCGTCCAGCTCGGGCTGCGTCCCCTGCGCCGGATGGGTGCGGTCGCGGGCGAGATCGCCGAGGGCGATTACAGCCGTCGGGTCGAACCCGCGACGTCAAAGACCGAGATCGGGCGGCTCGGAGTCGCGTTGAACGCGATGCTGACGCAGATCGAGGCGGCGTTTGCGGAGCGAACCGCTTCGGAGGGCAGGCTGCGCCGCTTCATCGCCGATGCATCCCACGAGCTGCGCACGCCCCTGACTTCGATTCGCGGTTACTCCGAGATGCTGCGCCGGGGAGCGTCCGAGTCGGCGGCCGACGCCGACCTCGCGCGGCGACGTATCGAGGAGGAATCGGTCCGCATGTCCACGCTGGTCGACGACATGCTCCTGATCGCCCGGCTGGACCAGGGTCGGCCACTCGCCAGCGAGGCGGTTGACCTCCAGGTCATCGCGCGGGATGCCGCCGCGGACGCGCGCGCGGTGGCGCCACAGCGCGAGATCACGCTGAACGCGCCGGACAGGGTTGTGGTTTCAGGCGACGACACTCGCCTCCGCCAGGTGGTGGGCAACCTCGTCCGCAACGCCCTCGTCCACACGCCGGCGCGAACGGCCATCGAGATCGCGGTGACGACCCAGAACGGAACCGCCCAGCTGTCCGTGGCCGACCACGGTCCCGGGCTGCGCGCCGAGGACAGAGAGCGAATCTTCGAACCGTTCTACCGAGCGGATCCCAGCCGCAGCCGCGACAGCGGCGGCGCCGGACTCGGGCTGTCGATCGTCAACGCGGTGGTGTCGGCGCACGGCGGCCGCGTCCAGGTGAAGGAGACGAACGGAGGCGGCGCCACCTTCGAGGTGGA
This sequence comes from Candidatus Dormiibacterota bacterium, assembly GCA_046727235.1. Classification (GTDB taxonomy): domain Bacteria; phylum Chloroflexota; class Dormibacteria; order Dormibacterales; family Dormibacteraceae; genus 40CM-4-65-16. The sequence continues at coordinate 2,689 of JBKPCF010000074.1, read as the reverse complement.
GCTTCCTCTCGCCTCCGACTCCAACTAGCTGTTATTCAGGTGCAGGCAATCGCGGGCGTCCTGAGCAGGGCAGCTGCCCGCGATCGTATCGAGGACTGCGTTGGCGAGCAGGTCGCGCCCCAGCGGAGTGGGATGCACATCGCATTCCGTCGCCGACGTATGGATGAGAAGCCCGGCAGCACACGAGTCACCACCGGCCGTCGCCGCTGTGGCCTCCCAGGCCGTGAAACCTGATGCGATGAGGACCCCATTCACAGCCCCTGCCGCGGCCATCTGGGCACCCAACGCGAGCGCACCAGCGACACTGGTTGGGTCGCTGTAATTGAGTGCGTAGTACGTGACCCCCACGATGAGGCCGCTGTAACCAGTGGCTCGGATCGCCGCGAAAATCGCCGTCAGATTCGCTCGCATCACCCCGAGCACGCCGGCGAAACCCAGCGCGCAGGTTCCGAAGGTTGGACTGACCATGCAGTCCTTCTGGAATCTGAACAGGTCGTTCGCGCCGAGCGTCAGCGTGATCAACCTCGTGTCGCGATGGCCTCTTAGGTACCGGAGCGTGAAGTCCATCTGAGAGACGTTGTATGCGGTGTGCAGCGGGAAAGCAGCGCGGTAAGGCCGGCAGACGTTGTCCGTGCCGGTCAACGACAGAAATCCGCCGGTCGCCTCACCGGGACACGTGGCGTTGACATCTTTGATGTTGAGCCCTTGGGCGACGATTTCGGGATAGCCGACGAAGTTGTGCGCATCGTTGGGGTTCACGAGGGGACTGAACCCGAATGGCACCGAATCACCCAACGCAAGGTAGGCGTGACCTTCACTCGTGGCCGAGGCTGGAACCGCCCCCAACACGAGCAACGCGACAGCTGAGAGCAAGGAGAACAAGCGCAACCTCATCAAGGCACCTCCCACAACTCCGAGGCGAGCCGTCAGACCCACGCATCTAATCACGCTCGCGCGAGCCGCGCCACTAGCCGCTTGGCCGGAAGGCGATGACGTCGCCGCCCGCGTCGCCTGCAACTACCAGGTCGCCAGCAATCGCGGGACCGCTGCGCACCGCGGACGGGAGGTCCACGCTCCACAGGGCCCGGCCGTCTCTTGTCGACAGGGCAATCAACGAACCCGACCTGACATCCCCGAAGACCGCGCCGGTGCCGAAGATCACGAGCCCATTCCCTACAGCTGGCGCCGAATAGACGGGGAGCTGGGTGTCGTGGCGCCAGAGCTCAGACCCATCTGCGGCGCTGAGCGCGACCAGCCCTGTCGGCGGGCTTGCCGACGCGACGTAGACCGCCCGCCCGTCGTACGCAGGCGATGCGAGAAGGCCGTGCACCGCCGTCCCCTTGACGAGCTCGCGCGACCAGACGATTGAGCCGTTCGATGCGTCTACCACCGCCAACAAACCCTCAACCGCAGCCTGGGCGACCACCTCGTGACCGGCCAGCTGAAAAATGACAGGCGACGCTCCGACATCGAGGTCTCGGTCATCGTCGGGATAGAGACTGACGAGCCACCTTTGCTTTCCGGTTGCTGGATCGAAAGCGAGCACGCCATCGTCGGGATTGCCAACACCGACGAAAGCGTTGCCCTGCGCGTCGATGGCGGGCGTCGACCACACCCCGCCGCCCGGCGCGCAAGCGGCCCGAATGCAGGTGCTCCATCGCTCTTGCCCGGTCGCTTCGTCGAGGCCGTACAACCGGCCCGGCACGAGCGGTTTGTCCCCATAAGGCGACGCCACTCCGACGATCACCAGTCCTCCATGCACGACCGGCGATGCCCAGATCGCGGCGTTCGGGGGGCCCCTCCACACCCATGCCGGAGAGCCGTCCGAGGTCCGAAATGCGTGCACGAAGCCCGTGAGGGTACCCACGAATACGCGTGCTCCTTCGGCTGAGGCTGAGCCCGAGATCGCACCGAGGCCCCTGCGCGACCAGACGGTCCTCCCAGATCTCGAGTCGAGCGCGACGAGCGTTCCGCCGGCGCTCCCGGCAATGACCAATCCACCCGTTACCGCGGGGGTGCCGTCGACTGGACCGCCAACGTGCGCGCGCCACGCGCTTTGGAGCCTACTGGCCGCCTGCTCGTCCAGGGTGGCCCCCGGCGGGCGACCATCGCGAACCAGGTCTCCGCGGTACATCGTCCAGCTCTCGCCGTCGGGATTCGGTGACACGGCGGAGACCGGCGCGCCGGCGCTGCACGAGATAAGGAGGCAAGCCGCGGCGAGACTCTGAGCCATCTCCCAGCCTTGCCCCAGGCGGCATTGAGAAATCACTGCCATCGTGGTGAATGCCCGAATGCCACCTCGGGCCTTTCCCCTAAGCGTAGGGGGCGCCCAAAGCGCCCCCTACACCCCATCCTCGACCGGCAGACCCGCACGCGCGCTCGGTTCGCCGGCGGCGAGGCGCCGGTACAGCGAAGCCAGCGGCCGCGGCGCCCACCAGTTGGCCTCGCCGAGGATCCTCATCACGGCCGGGACGATCAGGATGCGCACGATGGTGGCGTCGATCGCGATCGCGACCGTGAGACCGACTCCGATCGACTTGATGATGATGACGTCGGCAAGGCCGAAGGCGATGAAGACGGCGCACATGATCGCGGCGGCGCCCGTGATCAAACGCCCGCTCTTCTCCAGCCCCATCGCGACGCCGACCTGGTTGTCGTCCGCACGCCGGTACTCCTCCTGGATCCGGCT
>JBKPCF010000073.1:0-8865 GCA_046727235.1 Candidatus Dormiibacterota bacterium | reverse complement strand
TACACACCCATTCTGCCACCGCCGGGTTAAAGGCTGCCAAAGGAATCCTGAACGCCCGAACGGCGTATTTATGAACAAATGAGCGAGGCCCCGCCGGTCGACCTGATCATCTACTCCGATTACGTTTGACCCTGGTGCTATATCGACTCGGTCCGGGTCGAGCAGCTCGAGCGAGAAGGCCTCGTGAGGGTGACCTGGCTGCCCTTCGAGCTCCATCCGGAAGCGCCGGTCGAGGGAATTCCACGTGACGCCTACTTCGGCCGCGCCCGCTCGGAGCTGATGCGCGACCACATGCGGTCGATCGCGGCGACCGTGGGACTCGAGATCAAGACGCGCGACGTCATCATCAACTCGCGCCGCGCGCTGGGCGCGGCGGAGCTCGCCCGCGATCAGGGAGTGTTCGACCAGATGCACCACGCGCTCTTCAAGGCGCATTGGGAGGGCACCGGCAAGCTGGAGGACGTCGACGACCTCGCTCGCATCGGTTCAAGCGTAGGACTAGATGTCGCGGACCTGAGGCGGGCGATCGATGAGGACCGCTACGCAACAGTGATCGACGAGAACCGCCGCGTTGCCTCGTCGGTCGGGATCGATGCGATCCCGGCGCACATCTTCGACCGGCGGTTCCTGGTCCTGGGCGCGCAGCCGTACGAGGTCTTCAAGCAGGTCCTCGACCGGATCGCGGAGCCGGATTGAGAATCGTCTCGCTCCTGCCGAGCGCCACCGAGTCGCTTTTCGCTCTCGGCCTCGGCCACGAGGTCGTGGCCGTGACGCACGAGTGCGACTACCCGCCAGAGGCTGCGTCACTGCCGGTGGTGACGCGCTCCACGCTCGAGCTTGCGCGCCGCGGCAGCTCCGGCATCGAGGCCGAGGTCGCACTCGCGGCGCTCGAAGGACGCTCGCTGTACGAGGTGGATACGGACGCGATTCTCAGGCTCGACCCCGATCTCGTGGTCGCGCAGGACGTCTGCAATGTATGCGCGATACCCGCCGACCAGGTGGCGGAATCGCTGTCCGGAATTCGAATGATCAGGCAGCATCCGCACTCGCTCGCCGATGTTTTGTCCGACATCGAGGAGCTGGCCCGCGCCTGCGGCGCCGATTCGCTCCCATTGCTGTCCAGTCTCCGCAGACGCATCGAGACCGCCGCCTCCAGGGCGGCAGCCATGCCGCGCGTTCGCGGAGTCTTCCTCGAGTGGATCGACCCTCCCTATCCGGCCGGTCACTGGACGCCCGACCTGCTCCAGCTGGCCGGAATCGACGACCCGCTGGCTCGATCCGGGGTGCCCTCGCGGGCGCTCACCTGGAATGACGTTCGCGACGTGCGGCCGTCCCTTCTGATCCTGGCCCCGTGCGGATTCGACGAGTCGCGGGCGCGCCAGGAGGCGGATACGGTGCGGAGTCAGATCGACGCGACGGGCGCCGATGCACTGGCGGTGCTCGACGGCTCCGCTTACTTCAACCGGCCCGGTCCCCGGCTGGTCGACTCGCTCGAGCTGCTCGTCGCGACGAGGGTGCGCCAATTCGAAGTTGACACTCGGAGGCGGCCAGACGCGTAATTATTGGTGCCGGACGCGTGGATCCGGCAAAAAGTGGGCGGCATGCGGGCGCCCGGTGGCTGTGGAGAGGAGTTCGAGATGAGACGAGTCGGCCTTTGGTTGACCCTCTTTGCGTTGCTCGCCGCCTGCGGCGGTGGAGGTGGCGGCAGCCAGACCTCCGGGACCCCAAAGCACGGCGGCACCGCAACCGTCGCCCTCGAGAGCGAGCTGCGAACCCTCGATCCGATGGATTCCTCGCTGCTGGTCGAGCGCGAGGTCTTCTACAACATCTACGACTCGCTGTTCACGATCGACCCGTCGCTGACGATCAAACCCGGGTTGGTCAAGCAATGGGATACGTCGGACCCGCTCAACTACAAGTTCACCTTGCAGTCTGGCGTCAAGTACCAGGACGGGACGCCGTTCAACGGTGCGTCGGTCAAGGCGAACGTCGAGCGCTACAAGACCGGGGCAACTTCTCGCCGCAAGTCCGACCTCGCCAGCGTCAAGACCGTCGAGGTCACCGACGACACGCACGTCATCTTTCACCTGAGCAAACCCAACGCAACCCTTCTGGCCACGCTGGTCGACCGCGCCGGGATGATGCTTTCGATCGACGCGGTGACCAAGGGCGGCAAGGACTTCTCGCTGGCGCCCGTCGGCGCGGGCAGCGGCCCGTTCGCGTTCGTCGAGTGGAAGCGAAACGACCACCTGACACTGAAGAAGAACCCTGATTACTGGAAGGCCGGGCTTCCCTACCTCGACGGAGTCACCTATCGCGCGATCCCCGACGTCAACGCGATCCTGGCGGCTTTGAAAACCGGCGACGTCGACATCGCGCGCGTGATCGCCCCCAAAGACGTCGCCTCTCTCAAGGCCGACTCGAGCTTCATCTACAAGGACACGCCCGCGATCGGGTTCAGCGGCTTTGAGCTGAACGCCGGTTCGCCTCCCTTCAACGACCCCGCGAAGCGGCAGGCGGTCGCGATGGCCATCGACCGGTACTCGATCCTGAAGAACATCAACTTCAACATCGGGGTTGTGGCCTACGGACCGATCCCACCCTCGAGCTGGGCCTTCGATGCGAGCGAGAAGATCTTTGACCACGCGGACCCGGCCAAGGCAAAAGCGACGGCGACCGGCTTCAGCTTCACGTTCAAGACCACCTCCGACCCTGTCAACCAGCAGGAGGCGCAGCTGCTGCAGTCCGAGCTGGCGGCGGCCGGGATCACCATGCAGATCCAGACCGAGGAGTTCGCCACCTACCAGCAGGAGTGCGCGGCGCACAAGTTCGAGGCATGCGGCGTCAACTGGTCAGGCCGCATCGACCCCGACGGCAACATGTACGCGTGGTGGCACACCGGTGGCGACTTCAACGACAGCATGTACAGCAACGCCCAGGTCGATGCGTGGCTCGACGACGCCCGCACGAGCGCCGACCAGGGCAAGCGCAAGCAGGACTACATCAACGCTCAGAAACAGATCGTGCAGGACGCGCCCTACGTCTTCACGACCTTCGGGGTCAGCGCGCAGATCTCAGACACCAAGATCCACGGCTTCACGCTTTATCCCGACTTGATGATCCGGATGGCGGAGGTCTGGAAGGGCTAAGCGCTCAAAGCCGATCGCACGGGTTCGAGGCCGGTGACTGAGCCGGCATGACGACGTACGTTCTGCGCCGCCTTGTGCTGATGCTGCCGGTTGCCTTCCTGGTCACCGTCGGCGTCTTCATGCTCATCCACCTGAGCCCTGGCGACCCGGCCCTGATCGTCCTCGGCGAAGACAGAAGCCCGCAGGCGATCGCGCAGGTGCACGCCGAGCTCGGCCTGGACAAGCCGCTCTACGCCCAGTACCTCATCTGGGTCAACCGCATCGTGCATGGCGATTGGGGCCGCTCGATCACCACCGATGAGCCCGTCGGCTCTGCGATCACCGAACGCCTTCCCGCGACGCTCGAGCTTGGCATCGCCGCCCTCCTCTGGTCGCTGGTCGTGGCGATACCGCTCGGCACGATCGCGGCCGTACGCCGTGGCTCCGTCGTGGACCGCCTCGCCACAGGGATCACGGTCGCCGGTGTCTCGGTGCCGAACTTCTTCATCGGGATCGTCCTGATATTCGTGCTTTCGGTTTCGGCCCGGATCTTTCCCTTCGGCGGTTACGTGCCCTTCACCCAGGACCCACTCGAGAGCCTCCGCCACGTGGCTCTACCTGCGATCGCCCTGGGCACCGCCGGAACCGCGATCAACATGCGCTTCACCCGCTCCTCGATGATCGAGGTCCTCAACAACGACTACATCAGGACCGCGCGCGCCAAAGGCGCCTCGTGGCGGCGCGTCGTGTTCATCCATGCGCTCAAGAACGCGCTGATCCCGGTCGTGACGATCGTCGGCCTTCAGATCGGCGGGATCATCGAGGGCGCGGTCGTGACCGAGACCGTTTTCACCTGGCCCGGTGTGGGAAGGCTGGCGGTGGAGTCGATCTTCAACCGCGACTACACGGTGGTCCAGGGCGTCGTGCTGGTGGCGGCCTTCTCGTACATGCTGGCCAACCTTCTGGTCGACCTCGTCTACGGCTGGCTCGACCCGAGGATCTCGTACGCGTGAGCAACGCTCCCGCGATCGTCGCCGCCCAGGGTCCGATCCGCCGGAGACCCGTCGCCCTCGTCGAGCTTGCCCGGAGGAATCGCGGTGTGGTCGTTGGCCTTGCCCTGGTCGGGGCCCTTTTTCTGGTCGCGCTGCTTGCGCCGGTGATCTCGCCTCATGACCCGATCGCCACCGCGCCCGACGACGCCTACCTGCCGCCACTCAGCCCGCATCACCTGCTGGGCAGCGACGAGCTCGGACGCGACCAGCTGAGCAGGATTCTGTGGGGAGCCCGAATTTCCCTGCCGGTCGCGTTTGTCGCCGTGGCCGTGGGGCTGCTCGGCGGCGGGTTGATCGGGTTGGCAAGCGGGTATGCGGGCGGTCTGACCGACCTCCTCCTGATGCGCTTGGTCGACGCTCTGCTCGCGTTTCCGGCGTTGATCCTGGCCATCGCGCTCGTAGCCGCGTTGGGCCCCAGCCTGCGCAACGCGATGGTCGCCATCGGAGTCGTCGCGATTCCGGTGTACGCCCGGCTCGTGCGCGCCGTCGTGCTCCAGCTCAAACAGATGGAGTTCGTCGTCGCGACCCGATCGCTCGGCGCCAATCCCCTGCGCATCATCGTCAGTCACCTCATCCCGAACCTCTTGAACCCCATCCTGGTCCAGGTCTCGCTGTCAGCCGGGTTCGCCATCCTGGCCGAAGCCGTGCTGTCCTTCCTGGGCCTTGGCGCCCAACCGCCGACGCCTGACTGGGGACAGATGATCACCACGGGTCGCACGTTCCTTCCCAACGACCCCTGGCTCGCGATCGTCCCGGGCATCGCCATCTCGATCACCGTCTACAGCTTCAACCTGCTGGGAGATTCGCTGCGCGACGCGCTGGACCCAAGGCTGCGGAGCTGATGGCGTTCGCCCATCTCCTCGAGCTCGACAACGTACAGACCCACCTGAAGCTGAGGGACGGCACCATCAGGGCCGTCGACGGCGTGTCGTTCACGGTGGACGCCGCCGAGACACTCGGCATAGTCGGCGAATCCGGATCCGGCAAGTCGATGACAGCGCTCTCGATCATGCGCCTGCTGCCTCGCGCCGGCGACATCATCGGCGGGAGAGTCAAGTTCAAGGATCGTGTCCTTACCGACCTCTCGGAGGACGAGATGGAAGCCATCCGCGGGACCGAGATCGCGATGATCTTCCAGGACCCGATGACCTCTCTCAATCCCGTCTATCGCACCGGATGGCAGGTCGGCGAGCCGCTGCGAATCCACCAGCACTTGCGAGCGCGCGCCTCAGTGGCGGCGGCGGTTGATCTTTTCAAGAAGGTCGGCATCCCCGACGCGCGCCGGCGCGTGGCCCAGTTCCCACACATGTTCTCGGGCGGCATGCGGCAGCGCGCCATGATCGCGATGGGCCTCAGCATGAGCCCGAGCCTGCTGATCGCCGACGAGCCGACGACGGCGCTGGACGTGACGATCCAGGCCCAGATCCTGGACCTGCTGCGCACCCTGAATCGCGATTACGGGACGGCGACGATACTCATCACGCACAACCTCGGCGTGGTCGCCGGTATGTGCGACCGCGTGATCGTCATGTACGCCGGTCGCATCGTCGAACAAGGGCGGACGGAAGAGGTCTTCATGCATCCAGAGCACCCCTATACGTGGAACTTGCTCCACTCCTTACCTCGGCTCGATGCGAGCGAGCATCAACCCCTGAAACCCATCGTGGGATCGCCGCCCGACATGCTCAAGCTGCCCGTCGGCTGCAAGTTTCAGCCGCGATGCGGTTTCGCGATTGCGCGGTGCGGCGTCGAGGAGCCGTCGCTGCTTCAGGTGCGCGAGCAGCTCTCCCGGTGCTGGGTCACCCAGGGCGGCACGCGGCTCGACGGTCCCGCCAGTGGCGGCTGAACCACCACTCGTCGAGGTGCGGAACCTCAAGACGTGGTTTCCGGTGCGCTCCGGGGTGGTGAGCCGGGTCGTCGGATACGTCCGCGCGGTTGACGGCGTCGACCTCACGATCCGCGAGGGCGAGACCCTGGGACTCGTCGGCGAGTCCGGCTGCGGGAAATCGACGCTGGGCCGCACCATCCTGCGCCTTGTCGAACCGACGGCGGGCGAGGTCTTCTTCAAGGGCCAGAACATCCTGCGATTGCGGCGGGCGGCCATGCGGCGGATGCGGCGTCAGATGGCGATCATCTTCCAGGACCCCTTCGCGTCTCTCGACCCGCGTCAGACCGTGTCGCAAATTCTCGGCGAGGCGCTCGACATCCACGGTCTGGCGCCGAGCGGGCGCCGGCGCAAGGAGCGCATCTCGGAGCTGCTGGACCTCGTCGGCCTTTCGCCCGACCTGGCCAGGCGCTACCCGCACGAGTTCTCGGGCGGACAGAGACAGAGGATTGGCATCGCCCGCGCTCTGGCGGTGGATCCGACGTTCATCGTGTGCGACGAACCCATCTCCGCACTCGACGTGTCGATCCAGGCCCAGATCATCAACCTACTCGAGCAGCTGCAGGAGAAGTTCCGCCTCACGTACCTCTTCATCGCGCACGACCTGTCGGTGGTCAAGCACATCTCGGACCGGATCGCGGTGATGTACGTGGGCAAGGTGGTGGAGGTGTCGCCCGCGAAGGACCTGTATGGCGCGCCCAAGCACCCCTACACCTCGTCGCTGCTCTCGGCCATACCCATTCCCGACCCGCGCCTGGAGCGGCGGCGCGAACGGATCATCCTGAAAGGCGAGGTCGCCTCACCGGTCGACCCGCCGAGCGGTTGCCGCTTTCGTACGCGATGCTTCAAGGCGCAGCCTCGCTGCGCCGAGACCGAGCCACCGCTCGACACTGTCGACCTGGGCGAACACCAGGCCGCCTGTTTTTACCCGATGTAGGGCGCGGGGGAGGACGGCTCTTGATGGATTTAGCTCAGCGACCGATCGCGTAGGCCTGGCTGCTCCGGGGGCTCGCAGCCGCGGACAGCATTCCAGTGCCCGGGTCGCGCCCGACGGCGCAGATCCGGCCGAGCGACCACCGGTCCGCCTCCACCACATCGTGTCCCCGCCGCCGCAGCTCGTCGAGCACCCCCGGCGGCATGGGCTCGGAGTGCAGCCGCCCGGGATGCGCGTGATGCGGCGCGAAAGAGCTCGGGAAGTGTGTGGTGTGGAACATGGGTGCGTCGACCGACGCCTGCAGGTCGTGCCCGAACCCGGCGTGGGCCAGAAAGAACTCGAGCGTCCACTGGTCCTGCTGGTCTCCGCCCGGACTGCCGAAGGCCAGGCAAGGCTCGCCGTCGCAAAGCACGAGCGTCGGGCTGAGAGTGGTCCGCGGCCGCTTGCCTCCCTCGAGACGGTTGGGGTGCTCAGGGTCGAGGTTGAACATCTGCGCGCGGGTGCCCAGGCAGAAACCCAGGCCCGGGATCACCGGCGAGCTCTGGAGCCAACCACCGCTCGGTGTGCAGGCGACTACGTTGCCGTGCCGGTCGGCCACGGCGACGTGGCACGTGTCGCCGCGCACCGAACCGAGCGACTGCGAGCCGGTGCCTGTCCAGTGGCCTCCGGTCACAACCTGCGTCTCGCGACTCGGAAGGCGCGGCGGCCGAGCGCCGGGGCTGCCGGGCCTCAGTTCCATAGAGGCTCGATGGCCGACGAGCGCCTGCCTCTGTTGCGCGTATTCGGCCGACACCAGCTCCGCGAGCGGCACGGCGGCGAAATCGGGATCTCCGTACCAGGCCTCACGGTCGGCGAACGCGAGCTTGGCGCACTCGACGACAAGGTGGATGTGGTCGGCCGACAGAAATCCTTCCAGGTCGAGCTCGGTCGCCTCCAGCAGACGCAGCTGCTGGAGGAAGACCGGCCCCTGACTCCAGGGTCCGCATTTCGCCACCGTCCAGCCCCGGAAGCCGACCGCGACCGGTTCTTCGTGCCGGGCCCGGAAGGCGGCCATGTCGTCCCCGGTGAGCAGCCCGCGATGCGAGGAGCCTGAGCTGTCCATGAGCTCGCCGCGGCAGTGCCGGTCGATGGCCTCGGCCACGAACCCGGAGTAAAAAGTTCGCAGCGCGGCCTCGATCTGCTCTTCCCTACCAACTGCAGTGGCTTCAGCGTCGCGCACCAGGCGCCGGTAGGTAGACGCGAGGTCGCGGTTGCGAAACAGCTGCCACGGCTTCGGCGGGCCGTCGCGCAGATAGAGGGCCGCCGAGGTCGGCCAGTGCTCGCGAAACAAAGGCTCGACCATGAGCAGGGTGTCGACGATCCGCGGCAGCAGCGGATAGCCCGACTCCGCGTATCCGACGGCAAGGTCGAGCACGTCGGCGAGGCGCCACGTGCCGTGGTCCCGAAGCAGGGCAAGCCATGCTCCGAACGCGCCCGGCACGCAGGCAGCGAGCAGGCCGGTTCCCGGCACCTCTGTGAGCCCCAGGTCCCGGACGCGCTGAATGTTTGCGCGCGCCGGCGCCGGGCCCTGACCGCACAGCACCTCAGGTTTCCTCCTCGTCGCGTCCCACAGGACAGTCGGCACTTCGCCGCCCGGACCGTTGAGATGTGGCTCGACAACCTGAAGCACGAAACCCGCGGCCACGGCTGCGTCGAATGCGTTGCCGCCGCGCTCGAGCACCGACATCCCGCACCCCGACGCGAGCCAGTGCGTCGAGCTGACCATCCCGAAGGTGCCCTTCAGCTCAGGACGCGTGGTGAACTCCACGTCAGTACGCCTCTTGCAGCCCGCCGCGGCGGGAGACGTTCTCGAGGTAGATGAACAGC
>JBKPCF010000072.1:0-14552 GCA_046727235.1 Candidatus Dormiibacterota bacterium | reverse complement strand
GAGGTGAAGCGCGGCGGGGTCTCCTACACGGTCGACACTCTTAAAGAGCTGAAGAGTCGTTATCCGAACGACCAGCTCTTCCTGATCCTGGGTTGGGACGCGGCGAAGCTCTTTTCGAGCTGGAGGGAGCCCGATGAGATTCGGCGCCTCGCGTCGTTGGTCGTCGTCACGCGTCCGGGCACCGGACCGCTGACCGGGACGACCGACATCGTTTGCGAGCGCCCGACACCGAATATCTCGGGAAGCGCGCTGCGCAGTGCGATCGCGAGCGGAAATCGAGTCACGACATTGTTGCCGGAGGCGGTCGCCGCGTACATCGCCAGGCACGGCCTGTATAGGGATAATCGTCAAGTTGGCGGCTGAACGGACCAGGCGACTCACGCCCTTGCAGCTGGCACGCTTGCTGCGCAGCGCTGCCGCCGAGAAAAAGGCGTGGGACCCGGTCGTGATCGACGTCCGCGACCAGACTTCTGTGGCCGATTACTTCGTCATCTGCGAAGGCGAGACCGACCGCCAGGTCCGCGCCATCGCCGACGGGATGATGGAGGCGGCGAAGTCGAGGGACCGCAGGCCGCTCGCCGTCGACGGGTATGACGACGCGGGCTGGATCCTGCTCGATTTCGACTCGGTTCTCGCCCACGTATTCCTGCCAGGGGAGCGGTCGTACTACGACCTGGAAAGCTTGTGGGCCCCCGCGGCGAAACGAAGAAAGAGGGCGGCCGCCTCCTAAATCGTGGCTCTGGCGGCCGGATTCATCCCGGCCGCGTTCCTCTCATATGAGCGCCGCGTACCGGTCGTAGACCTCCCTCAGGTCGGCGGGAGGCTCGACGCGGTGCTTTTTCATCACGTCGAACAGGCTGAGGATGTGCCGCACTCCCGCCAGGGTCACGCCTTTCTCGCGTGTCAGGTGCTGGATCACCTGGACCTTGCTGATGTCTCGCTGCGAGTAGCGCCGCCGATTGGTGTTCGTGCGATGGGGCTCGATCAGCTGCGCGTCCTCGTACAGCATCAGGGTTCGCGGGTGCGTCTCGAGAATCTCGGCCGCGACGCTGATCGTGTACAGGGGCTTGTCGAGATCGCTGAAGGACTGGTGGGTGCGCGGCCCGCGGTTGTTCGTGCTCATCGGAGCGACTTCAACAGCTGGATGATCGCCGGTCCGAGCAGGACGATCCACAGCACTGGAAAGATGCAGCCGACCATCGGAAACACCATGCGGGATGACGCCTGGGCAGCTCGTTCCTGCGCGCCCTGCCTCTGCCGGCGCCGCATCTCGGTCGCCTGGACGCGAAGCAGGCGGGCGATCGGCACGCCCATCTGGTCTGACTGCACGATCGACTCCACGAGGTGGTGCAGGTCAGGCACGCCCGCCATGTCGGCCATGTGCTCGAGCGCCGCCATCCGAGGCCGTCCGAGGCGGATCTCGCGGAGCACCTTGCCGATCTCGTCTCCCAATGCGTTGTGGAAACGCTCGGTGATGCTCAGCAAGCCTTCGTCAAGGCTCATCCCAGACTCAACCACCAGGGTGAGCAGGTCGGTCGCTTCGGCCAGCGAGCGCTGGATCTGGCGGCGCCGCTGGGCGATGCGCTGCTCGATCCAGAGCCCGGGCGCCATGAAGCCGAGCACGGCGAAGATCGCCCCCGACACGATCGCGGCGAGCAGGGTCGGCATGCCGATCGGCACGATCAGCCCGACGGCGAGCCCGGCCACGGCCATGATCGCGGCGACGCTGTAGCGCACCGACTGGAAGCCGGCCGGCGTGAGACCGCCAGGATTTCCCGCCTGGCTCAGCTTCTGCCGCACCTGGATCGCCGTGCGGGCCGGCATTCGCGAGACGGGCCGGAGCATGGTCTCGAGCTGCTTGACCAGGGTGGGTCGCGGCGCGGTCGCGACGTGTCCGCCGTTGGCCGCCGCCGCGCGGAACTGGTCCATCGCGATGAAGTAGGCGGAGACGATCACGCCGCAGATCACGCCTGACGCGATCGCGATCTGGAGCACTCCTACGACTCCAGCGAGGTCATGCGCTGGATGAGCAGGTTGCCGATCAGGACCATGAACCCGGCGAAGGCGAGCATGACGATGCCCACGACGCTGCTGGTCATCGGCGCGTAGTAACCGGGCACGAACACGTAGAGGCCGAGGGCGAGGAGGATTGGCAAGCCGGTGATGATGCTCGCGGACGCGCGCGACTGCGCCGTCAACACGCTCATGTCGCGCTTTGTCTGCAGCCGGTCCCGCAGCGTCTCCGAGATGTTGTCGAGGACTTCGGCGAGGTTGCCGCCGACCCGGATGTGGAGCAGGATCGCGGTGACGATGAACTCGAGGTCCGGGCTGTTGATGCGGAGCAGCAGCGAGCTCAACGCATCCTCGACCGACGTGCCGAGGGTTATCTCGGTGGTCACGCGTTCGAACTCCGTCGAGACCGGAGGCTGCGATTTCGCGGCCACCGTCTCGAGCGCGCGGTCGATCGCGTAGCCCGTCTTCAGCGAGTTGGACAGAAGCTGCAGCATGCTCGCGAGCTGGTCGTTGAACTGCTGCTGGCGCCTGCGCTGCAGGTAAGCGATGACGAGCGGCGGAACCACGAATCCCACCGCGCCAAGGATGATGGGCCCGAGCGAGAATCCGAATCGAAACAGCCCGATCAGAGCGCCCGCTCCGATGGCGCCGATGCGGATCAGCAGGTACTCGGGCGCCGTGATGTTGAGGCCGGCCCTCGCGAGGTCCTCGGTGAGCGTGGGGCGGCCCTGCACCCTGCGGCGCTGGCTGAGGTTCTCCGCCGCGGGTTTCAGCAGCCGATCGACGAGCTCTCGTGGGGTGGCGCGCCCGGGCATGGGTGACGTGGCCGGCGACAGTCGCTCCTTGCGCACCCTGTCGAGCGCCCAGAAAAAGACAAAGATCGCGGCCGCCATGGGAATGGCAACGACCGTCTCGGGCGGGAGGTTCATCGGCTAGAACAGGCCGGGGTAGTTGGCCTGGATGACCTGGAGCGTTACGCCTTTTGCGTCACCGACGCTCGGGCACTTCGGGTCCGGGGACTGCTCTCCTGGCTGATAGTCCTTGTAGGACTCGAGCGTGTACTTGAGCGCGGCGTAGGTCAGAAACCACGTCATGATCTCCGCCTGACACTGCGTGACGACGACCGTGAGGCTCGTCGCGCCAGAGTTGGCGGTCGCGCCATGAAGGCCGACCTTGATCACGTGCAGCTGGATGAAGACGGTCTTCGACGCCACCTTGCCACCGGAGGTCACGGTCGCTATCACCGAGATGTAGTCCCCGGGCTGGATGAAGTCGGCCACGCCCTGCTGCTCGCTGGTGGGGATGGTGAGCGCCACGTACCCCGGCGGGATCGCGAGGTACTCGGTTTGCGATCCCAGAGCCAGGTTGGGCCTGACCACCTCGTTGGAAGCCACGGCCTGGCCCGACGTGATCGTGACCAGCGGGATCATGCCCTGGACGTCGGCGATGCTGGTGAAGTAAACCTTCGGATAGCTCCCCGGCACGGGGATGGACCGGGTCGCCAGGGCGTCGGCCGAGATCGGAATCCGGGGCGTCAGGTCCTTGGTGGCCACAACGACCATCTGCTCGGGACTCGAGCCCGCCTGGCTTGCGTTGAGAGCCACGAGGACGAAGGCGACGATGACCAGGACGGCGATCAAAACCCCAAGGAGAGTGAATGGTCGGCGGGCGGTAATTGCGCTAAACGTCCGCAAGGCCGACCCATCATAGGCAAGATATCCCGTTGCAGAACCCCCCTAACGTGATACTCAAACCACCACTTTCAAGCCAGGGCGGACAGTCCCTCGTCGAGTTCGCCGTGTCCTCCGTGGTGCTTCTTTTGCTGATTGGAGGACTCGTCGACATCGGCCGCTCGATCTATGTTTCCGAGGCCCTGGCCAACGCGGCCCGCGAGGGGGCGCGACACGGCGCCTGGTACGACGCGCCCAACCTGACGCACCCCTACCTGTACGACGCTCCGATCCAGGCGGCAGTCGACGCCGAGCTAGCCTCCATCTCTCTACCGGCGTCGGTTTTGAAGAATCCGTCGACGACCTGTCCCAACACGGCCGACGGCAACAGTCTCCACAACCCGCCCTTCGCGTCGTCCGCCTACCCGTCGACGGCCAACCAGCCCTGGCTCTACATCTGCTACAACAACACGCCCGGCCTCGACTACACCAGCCCCGCGACCAACCTCGGGCAGCTCGACATCAACGTGATCGTGCTTTACACGTACGGACCGCTCACCCCGATCGTCCGTTCTCAGTTCGGCGCCTTCCAGGTCGCCGCCAATGTGCACATGACGGTGCAGGGAAGTTGACGGCCCGCCTGCGTCACGGAGGCCAGCGGTCTCAAGCCCTGATCGAGTTCGCCCTGGTCTCGCCTGTGCTTCTGCTGCTGCTCTTCGGTGTGATCGACATCGGCCGCGCCGTCTTTTACTACGACACCCTGAACCACGCGGCGCGTGAGGGCGCCAGAGCCGCCGTCCGCGCATCCAACCAGCTGCCCACCAACGCAGATGTCCTGACCGCGGTGAGCGGTCAGATGCTGGGCACGCCGGTGAGCGCTCCCTGCGCGCAGGGCCCGGTCACGTCCGCGACACCGCCCGAGAACTCCGCGTGGCTCTACATCACCGAGCCCGGCCCGCCGGCGACGATCGAAACCACGCCCCCGCCCAACGCGCCGGGCGGTGAATACGCGGCGATCGCGAGCGGCTCCTGCAGCGCCGTCAATCCGGCGTCGGGCAATGATGAGCTGCAGATCACGCTCCGCTTGAACCTCGTGCTGATCACGCCGATCGTCGCCCAGGCGACATCGGACCACATCGTGATCTCGGCAGCCGCTGTCTTTCGGACGGAGTACTGAGCGTGAATCACCGGGTTCAATCCGGGCAGGCGATCGTGCTCATCGCGCTCATGCTGACCGTCCTCATCGGCATGTCCGCGATCGCGATCGACGGGTCACGCGCTTACGCGCTCAAGCGCGACCTCCAGGCGGCGGTCGACGCGGCCGGCCTCGCGGCGGCCGACAAGCTCCAGCAGACCGGCAGCTACGCCTCAGCGGAGCAGGCGGCGACCACGATCTTCGGGGCGAACCTCCGCCTTTACGCGGCTCCGGGGTGTGCGCCGGCGTACGCATCGCCGGGTGCATCACCCCTAACCATCACGTGCACATACTCAGACGGCACTGTGCTCAGGCAGGTCGTATCGGGTCTGGGACCGCAGGGCAGCCAGTTCGTGATCAGCGCGACCCGATCGCTGCAGCTTCAGTTCGCTCGCATCCTCACCAACGGCGCGAGCCCGACCCTGGCCGCATCGGCCGCGGGCAACGTCAACAACCTCCTCTACATGCCGACGGTGGCGGCGCTCAACCAGGGCGGCTGCGGCGGGGCGAGCGGGAGCGCCATCACGATCGGAGGCCTCGGCACCCTCGGCATCACCGGCGACATCGTGGCCAACGGGACGATCTCAATCTCGACGGGAGCACTTCGGGTGGCAGGTGACATCTACGCGCGATGCCAATCGTCGGTTCCGGGTGGGGTGACGACCGCATGCTATCCGGGCGGGGGCTCGACGCCGTGTTCCTATCCCGACGTCGCCGGGGCCACCCGAGCAGGCTTCCGCCTTCCCGACCCGCAGTATCCAGCGCCGGGCAACCTCGGCAGCGGGCAGGGTTTGCCAAGCCAGGTCGTCATGCAGCCAGGCGTCTACACCGCCCCCCTGGTCTTGAATGGAAATCACTGCTGGTTTCTGGCCGGTGGCGTCTACACGTTTCAAGCCGGCTTCGCCAACACGGGCGACTTCGTTAGCAACGAGCTCAAGCCGCCCGATGAGCCAAACGCTTCCAACGTCAGCCTGCCCGCCGCAAACCAGTTCTGGAACACGGATGGCGCGAACTGCGCCGGGTCATTCCAGTTGACGAAGGTGACCGGGCCGCGAGACATACCCACGGGGATATGGGCATTCGTTGTCACGTCAACCAGGTCGGATACCTTCGGCGGGGTCAACTACCTTCGCGAAAGCGCGCCCTCCATGTGCAGGCAGCTCAACCTGAACAACCATTTCGACAACGTGACGATCGCGATCAGCAACGTGCCCGGGGCGACCGCTTACAACATCTACGCGGCGCTGCCGGGCAGCGGCTGCAGCGGGCCGTTCGGACTTGCTGCCACGCTCGCGGTCACCGGTCCGGTCACCAACACCAACACCAGCCCGTGTCCCTTGTTCACGGGCAGTGGATGCTCGCTCGGCAATGAGTCGATGGACGTCACCCCACAGATCGCGCCGCCGTTCGCCCCCAACGCTCTCGCGTCGCCTGGCACGGCCGGCGCCTATCCGCCCGATCCGGAGACTGCTCCGTGGGCGGCAGGCCTGCCCAATCAGAACCCGCCGATGGCGTCAGGGCCGGCCGGCGACCGCGCCAACGAGAACAACTGCAAGTCGGTCGGGGGCGCGTACATCTCCTGCCCAGGGCCCATCACCCCCGGCGCCGTCGAGCTCAACTTCCCGGCGGGCGGCTGCCTCACCAACGGCAGCGGCGGCGATACCTACGTCTTCGGCGGGGAGCAGTACAACTGGGTCGGTGTCTACTCGGCGCAGACCAATGTTTGCGTGCACATTCTGGGAGCGGCGGGCAACAGCGCCTACATCGGGCTCGTCTATGCTCCCTCCGCGACCATCAACATCACGTCGCCCTACGTGTTCGAGGCGGGAACTGGAGGGGTGATCGCGAATCGGGTCGGCTTCAGCGGGACGCTGCCGAGCATCGCCTTCAACTGGGCGTACGCGCCGGTGCCGCCGGCCAGCCGGCTTACGAGCTAGACACCTCGACTTCTGCCGGCGCGGCGAAGTCGGCCGGACCCGCGCCATTGGTCTCGTTCGATCCACCGCGACTCTCCAGGTGGGCGATGCGTTGTTCGAGGGCGGTCGCCGCGTTCGCCTCGCCGAGCTCCTCGTAGCGCTGTATCGCGCCCCTCCACGCGGCCTTGGCGTCCTCGATCTTGCCCAGGCCCCACAGGGCCTGAGCGCGGCCGGCAAGAGCCTCGGCGCGCTCGAGCGTCCTGTCCGGCGGCAGGAGCTGCACCGTCGAGTCAACCAGCCGGAGGACCTCTTCGAAGGCGCCGACCCCCAGGGAGTTGCGCGACGCCTGGGCCAGGAAGGTGGCCGTCCGCATTGCGTCCGCTGCCGTACCAGCCTGGTAGAAGTGATAACCGATCTCTCGAGCGTGCTCCTGCGCCGCCTTTCCGTAGACCCGCACGAGCGTGTCCGCGACCGCGAGGTGGTAGGCCTGCAGGCGGGGCAGAGGAAGCGTCGCGAGCACGCGCTGACGCACCAGGTCGTGCGCGAACCGGTACGTCTGGGTGCCTGCCGCCACGAGGAAGTGGCCGCGGGTGGCTTCGTCCAGCGCATCCCGCAGCTCATGGCCCGAAAGCTCGCCGAATGCCTCGAGGAGGGGGACGTCGAAATCGCGCCCGATGACGGCGGCCGCCACCAGCATGCGCTGCGCCGGTTCGCTGAGGCGCTGGATGCGCCGGCCGATCAGGCCGCGCACGCTCTGGGCAAGCTCGAGGTCTTCCTCCGTGTAGCTCGGCTGCACGCGCTGGCCGCCGCCGAGCATGCTCTCCGACTCGTCGATGTAGAGGAAGGAGTGCTCGACGAACAGCGGATTGCCTTCGGTTGCTGCCTGGATGCCGAGGAGCTGGACCGCCGAGAGCGGGGTCTCGGACATCCCGGCGAGGATCCGCTCGACGTCAAGGTCAGTCAGGCGGCCCAGCGCGATGCGCTGCGCGCGGCGACGCCGCAGGAGCCGTGAGAGGAGGGTCGCGAACGGGCGCCCCGAGTCGAGCTCGGTGTCCCAGTACGTGCCCATCACCACCATCCGGCTGCTGCTGACGCGCTCGGCGAGGTCGCGCACCATCGACACGGTGGCTTCGTCGGCCCACTGGAGGTCGTCGAGGACGATCAGCAGCGGCTTGTTGCCCTGGACGCCGGTGAGCAGCGCGTGCACCGACTTGAACAGCTGCTCACGAACGCGGTCGGCGGCGACGTCATGACCGACCGCCATCCCGCGCACCTTCTGGCGAAGGCTGGGCGCCAGGCCTGCGAGCAGCTGACCGTGGTGGCCCGAGGCCTCCTGCAGGGCCTTGGCCGTCGATGCGGCGACCGCGGCCCCGAGGACCTCGCGAATCGGTGCGTACGGCTCGGAGTTCTTTTCCAGGCAGCGGCCGCTGAGCACGAGCCATCCCCTGGCCCGCGACTCCCCGGCGACCTCGGAAGCCAATCTCGAAGCGCCGATCCCGGGCGCGCCGGCGATGAAGACCACGGAGCCGTTGCCCGCAGCGGCGCGGTCCATGATCATTCGCAGGTCGAGGCGCTCCTGCTCTCGGTTCACGAACCCGTCCGCCGACGTGAGGAATCGAGGCACCTCTTTGACCTCGCCCGGCGTGACCTGATGGAGCCGCCACCGGTCGGGAAAACCCTTCAGCTTGTAGCGGCCGCGAAAGTCGAACTTCATCTCCGAAACCGGTCCGACCAGCTGTCGGACGATCTCGGAGACGAGGATCTCGCCGCCCTTCGCCTTGCCTGCGACGCGAGCCGCGACGTTGACCGCGGCGCCGAAGATGTCGCCGCCCTCCTCGACGACCTCGCCGGTGTTCAGGCCGATCCGGATCCGAAGCTTCCGCTCCGGGTTGAGCTTGCTGTAGTCCGTGATGCCCTGCTGGATGTCGAGCGCGCACTCCACGCCGTGACGGGCCGAGCCGAAGCTGATCATGAAACCGTCGCCGAGTCCCTTGATCCGCCGCCCGGCGTGCTGGGCGACCTTCTCGTCGATGATCGTCTCGTACGCCTTCATGATCTCGTGCGAGGCGGTGAAGCCCCGCGTGGAGAGCAGTCGCGTCGACTCCTCGACGTCCGTGAACATGATCGTCACCGTGCCCTCGGTCTGGCCGACCGCCAGGCTGCCGATGATCGTCTCGGCGGTCAGCGGGGCGGCGGCATTGATGGGCTGGCCGAGGCCCTCGGCGATCTCGCGCAGGAGTCCTTGCGACGCACGGAACCCGGCCTCACCCTGCGGGTATCGCACCGCCTGCAGCAGTCCAGCCTCGGTCGCCAGTCGGAGCTCTCGGCCGGCGGAGTCCTTGCTGATCTTGCTTTCGTGGGCGTAGTCGCTGGCCTTCAGCTCCGCACCCTCGAAGGCCTGGGTCAGCGCAGGGGCAAGGCGAAGGCTGAGCCCGCGACGGCTGATGATCGTCTCGATCACGGCCTCGATACGCCGCGACGCGCCGGCGACGGTGGGCGTCGCGTCGGTCGGGCGAACCGTCGGCAGCATGCCGCTGAAGCCGGACGAAGCCGCGGCCAGCTGTCCGAGGGCCGTGGTCGCGCGCGCCATTGCAGTGGCGGCTTCCAGCGCCTGGCCGACGTGAAGGTCGGGCGGGAGCGCGTAAGCAGGGGGCGGAACGTATGCGGGTGGCGCCGGTAGGCCGGCCGGCGGCGCCGCTGAAGCTGGCGGGTAAACCACCGGCACGCGTGGCGAAGATGCTGGTGGCGGTGCGGCCGGAAGTGGCGCATCGACAGGGACCGGCGGCGCAGCGGCCTGCAGGTCTGCGACCGCGGCACGAGCCGCGTCGATGAGCTTGCGCATCTCCTCCTGCATCTCGGGGGTCTGCGCAGCGGGGGCCGGTGCGGACTGGCTCACAGGGGCGACCGCCGACGGGCGGTCGGAGCTGAAGGGAACGACCACGACCTGGCGAACGACGTCTGGCTTGGTCTGACCCGAGATGAGCGGGTCTTTGACCACGGGCATCATGCTGTCGGACCCCGCGGGGACGAAACGAGACTTCGCGGGGTCGAACAGGTCCTGGTTGACCTGGACGCCGTAGAACGCAGCCTTGTCGAGCGCGGTGGGCACGTAGCCGGTCGCGTTGTACTCGAGCCTGAGGTCGGAACCCATGCCGAGCAGGAAGATGTCGCGCAGGATCGCGCCGTTGGAGTCGTAGCCCACGACCTCGGCGATCTGCGCGATCTTGCGCCGGCCGTCCGGCATCCGGGCCTGGTGCACGATCAGGTTGACAGCGGAAGCGATCTGCGCGCGAACGGCCTCGAACGGGATGTCGATCGAGGCCATCATCACCATGGTCTCGAGGCGGGACAGCGCATCGCGGGCCGAGTTGGAGTGGATGGTCGACATCGAGCCGTCATGGCCGGTGTTCATCGCCTGCAGCATGTCCAGCGCCTCGGCGCCGCGAACCTCACCGATGAGGATGCGGTCGGGGCGCATTCGGAGGCTGTTCCGCAGCAGCTGGCGGATCGTCAGCTCGCCTTTGCCTTCGACGTTGGGTGGGCGGTGTTCGAGCGCGATCACGTGCGGGTGGTCGATCTGCAGCTCGGCCGCGTCCTCGATCGTGATGACGCGCTGGTTGTGGGGGATGAAGCGCGCGATCACGTTGAGACTGGTGGTCTTGCCTGATCCGGTCCCGCCCGAGACCAGGATGTTCATGCGTCCGAGGACCGCGGCCTGGAGGAACTCGGCCATCGCGGGACTGAGGCTGCCCTCGTGCTTCAGGTCTTCCATGCCCAGCACCGCGTCCTTGAACTTTCGGATCGTCAGCGCGGGACCATGAATCGCGGCCGGCCGGATGATCGCGTTGACGCGGCTGCCGTCGGGCAGCCGGGCGTCGACCATCGGGTTCAGGCCATCGATGTGGCGGCCGGTCGTCGCGACCATGCGGCGGATCGTCTCGAGCAGCTGGTTTTCGTCTTCGAAGCGGATCTCGGCCTTGGTCAGGACACCGCGCCGCTCGATGAAGATCTGGTCGGGGCCGTTGACCATGATCTCGCTCACCGAGCGGTCATGGAGGAGGCTGTCCAGGGGTCCGTACCCAACAGCGGCCCGCAGGATGATGTCGGCGAGGGCCGACTTCTCCTGCGAGTTGAGCGTGATCCCGTCTTCGAGCAGGAAGCGGTCAAGGTGAGTTCGCACCGCGCGTGAGAAAGCCAGCGTGTCGCCCGTCGTCAGGCCGACGTCGCGGATCAGCGCAAGGCGGTCACGGAAGTCGTTGGCCAGCTTGTTGAGGTCGCGGCCCTGGCTCGCCGCCGACTCGAGGATGTCTGATCGCCGGCGGCGTGGCGTCGCACTGCCGGGCGGTGTCGCGTTCCACATGTCGACGAACTGCATCTCGAGCAGCGAAGGTGATGCCGCGACCGCCGGGATCACGCGCTGGAGCTCCGTGAGCCGGATCTGGAGCGGGATGCCTTCGCCGTCCTGCTGCACGCCCTGCTCGATGTAAGCGGAGAGCCACTCACCGTCACGGAAGCGAAGGATCGCTTTGCGCGCTTTGCTCTTGTCGCCGGGGTCGGGCTCCAGATCCGGGTCGTCGACTGAACCGAAAACGACGTACTTGATGTCGCGGGTAGGCACCAGCCGCGGGCGTTGCGCATCGGCGCCGGTGTAGATCGGAAACCCTTCGGCCGTGATCGAGCGCGCGTCGGAATCTCCTTCTTCGAGGCCGCCGTCGAGCCGGTGCACCACGACCCTAATGCGGGGCGCCCGCCGCCCCATCTCGTCGGGTGGCTCGGGCTGGGTCGCGATGGTGACGTCGCTCATCAGCTGAATCTCTCCGGCGGCCGGCGCCGGTCGAGCACCCATTTCGACCCCGGCATGCGCTTGGCGACGCCCTTCACCTCGGAGGCGCGAGCTGCAACGGCGGCGGCGCTTCCGTAGCTGCCGGGTTCCGCGATCACGATCCCGATCGACACCGAGACCATCGGCGTGCGCAACGTGCTCCCGTTGCGCTCTTCTGATTCGATCCAACCGCGCTCCCGATCGACGGGGTCGTAGAGCGCCGGGATCGCGGAATCGAAACGTTGCGTGATCTCGGTCGCGATCGACTCGGCCATGCCCGGCTCGGTCAGGATCACGAAGTCATCACCGCCGACGTGACCGGCGAAGTGGTGGGACGAGTGGTTCTCCTCGAGGACCTCGAGGATGATCGTGGCCAGCGTCTTGATCACGTCGTCGCCGCGTAGGAAGCCGTAGTTGTCGTTGTAGCTCTTGAAGGAATCGATGTCCGGGTACAGGACCGCGAAGCGCTCGTTCTGCGCCAGCCGCCTCGTGATCTCGCGAAGGATGTCGCTGTTGCCGCTCATTCCGGTGAGCGGGCTCAGCCCGCGTGTGGTCGTCGACCGCGACATCACTGCACGCAGTCTCGCCACCAGCTCCTCGGGCACGAACGGCTTGGTCACGTAATCGTCGGCGCCCGAGAGGAGGTGCTCGACTTTGTCTTTGAGCGAGTCACGCACGGTGAGGAAGACGACCGGGATCAATCGCGTTCGAAAATCCTCGCGGAGCTCGGCCATGATCTGGTCGCCGGTCGTGTCGCCGAGCATCAGGTCGAGCAGGATGATGTCGGGACGCCACTCGACGGCCGCCTCGTGCGCACCGGCTCCTTCGCTGACGGTCACGCACTCAAAGCCCGCTCGCTCGAGAACCCGCTTGACGAGGCGCAGGAGCTGCTCGTCGTCGTCGATTACGAGCGCGATGTCTCGGTGCGTCAAAGCGGAGTGGGGATGGTCGGTGCCCGGCTTTCTCACCACCGTCATGCCGGCTGCTTCCCCGGCCGAGGCAGCTTTTCGGTCATCGCGATCGCCTTCTCGGCCGCGGCCTTGATCTCCTTGATGTCGGCTTTCACCGCTTCGGGATCGCCGGTCTCGTCGGCGATCAGGTCGCTGTAGTTCACGATCACGGCGAGCAGGTTGCGAAAGTCGTGGATGAGCACGCGACCCGGGTCCATCGGTTCGCCGTCCCGTCCGCTGTTGTCGCTCACAGCCGCTTCACCAGCCGCCACCGGTTGACATCGCCGTCGCGCTCATATCCGAGCTCGTCGAGCAGCGATCGCGCCATGGCCAGGCCCCGGCCCGATTCGCTCTCGTGATCGGGCATGTCGCGGGAAAGATGCTCGTGCGCGGGCAACCCTGAGTCGCTTAGCGAGGCGACAACGACTCGGCCGTCGAACCGGAGCTCGTACTCGATCGGGCGCTCGACCCCCGGCGGATTGCCGTGGGTGAGGACGTTGCCCCCGATCTCTCCGAGTGCGGTCTCGAACAGAAGCAGCGGCCCGTCGTCGTCTCTCCGGCCGACGGCCTCGCGCAGGCGCTGGATGGACAGGTGCATCATGTCCAGTCCTTCGTCAAGCTCGGAAAAAGTCGCATGGAATTCAAAGGTCTTGCGATCACTCCCCATCGGCTCAAAAGCCGGTCAGGGCTTCCTCGACGGTCGCGTAGTAGGGGAACACCTGATCCAGCGTGGTCAGCTCGAGCACCACGCGTGCCTGCTGGTTGGGGGCGGCGAGGCGAAGGTCGCCCTGGCTGCTCCGGAGCTGCTTCAGCGCTGCGATGACCGAACCCAGGCCGGTCGAGTCGACAAAGCTCACCCCCTCCATGTCGATGACGACGCGATGGGGGCCGACCTTTTTCACTGCGTCGGAGATGGCCTCCTTCAGGGCCGGGGCGCCGGCCACATCCAGCCTTCCGGTGGGCGCGACGACGGTCACGCCGTTGTCGGCCTGGCGGGTCTCCACCTCGAGCGCCATAGCCGGAAGAGCATATGGCAGTTAGTACGGACTTTAGCCTCTCTAGACTGCATGGCCGTGACTGCCTCAGAAGGCGCCGAACGGGTCCTGGTGGTGGACGACGAAGAGCCGCTCGCGAAGTCGATGGCGCGCGTGCTGCGAAGCCGCGGCTTCGAGTCCGACGTTGCGTTTTCAGCGGCGGAGGCGCGAAAGCGCATGGAGGACCAGGCCTACGCGATCGCCCTGGTCGACGTCCGCCTTCCGGACGAGTCCGGTTATGGCCTCCTCGAGGAGTTGAGGGCGACCCGGCCCGACACCGCCGTGGTCATGATCTCGGGCGTCGACGACCCCGAGCTCGGCCGTGCCGCGCTGGAGCTGGGCGCGTTCGCCTATCACGTGAAGCCGGTCGGCTCGACCCAGCTGTACCTGCTCGTGGTGAACAACCTGCGGCGGCGGCGACTCGAGCTCGATCACCGCGCCAACCTGGCGCGGCTCGAAGGCATGGTCGCCGAGCGCCATGAGCAGATGCGCCGCGCGGCCGAGCTTCAAGCCGGCATGCTCCCTGCCTCACCTTTCAAAGAGGATGGATTCGAGCTTGCCGCGCATTTCACGGCGGCGCGCGAGATCAGCGGTGATTTCTACGACTGGTACCCGGCCACCGGCGGCCGGGTCGCGGTCACGCTGGGAGACGTGATGGGCAAGGGTGTGCTGGCCTCGTTGATGATGGCCACCGCGCGCGCGGCCCTGCGTGCCGTGGCGGGCGTGGAGCCGCTCCAGGCCGGCATCAAGCAGGCTGCCGGGGTGATGTCCGCCGCGCTCGAGGTCAACGATGCATACGTCACGGTGTTTCATCTCACGTTCGACCCGCTTTCGGGGCGGCTGGACTACGTCGACGCGGGTCACGGCCACGCGCGCCTTCTGCGAGGCGGGCGTGGGCAGGAGCTGCTCGGCCGCCGCAGCGCGCCGATCGGGATGTTCCCCGACACCGACT
>JBKPCF010000071.1:0-17707 GCA_046727235.1 Candidatus Dormiibacterota bacterium | reverse complement strand
TCCTTCAACGAGCGCAGCATGGAGTCGAGCTCTTCCTCGTTCTCCGCGCCCGCCAGCTGCCGGTACGCCCCAAGCCGCAGCTTCTCGTCCCGGATGTAGGAGCGAGGGATGAAGTGATCCAGCGGCAGGTCGAGGTTCATCTCGGCCGTCGACAGGACGTCGGTCACCGCCGTTTCCTCGGATCCCGCGCGCAGCTTGTTGACGGCGCTCTGCAGCATCTGCAGGTACATCTCGAAGCCGACGGCCGCGATCGCACCGTGCTGCTCGGTGCCGAGCAGGTTTCCAGCGCCCCGGATCTCGAGGTCGCGCAGCGCGATCTTGAAGCCCTGCCCCAGCTCGTGCAGACCGGAGATCACGTCAAGCCGCTTGTCCGCCTGCTCGGTCAGCGAACGCCGCGGGTCATAGAGGAAGTAGGCGTAGGCGCGGCGGCCCGATCGCCCGACCCGACCACGCAGCTGATAGAGCTGCGCGAGGCCGAAGCGGTCGGAGCGTTCGACGATGATCGTGTTGACGTTGGGGATGTCGAGCCCCGACTCGATGATCGTCGTGCAGACCAGCACGTCATGTTTCCCGGACTCGAACTCCACCATCACCGACGCGAGCTCGTCCTCCGACATCTGGCCATGGCCGACCGCGATGCGCGCCTCGGGGATCAGACGGCGGACACGCTCGACTGCCTTCTGGATCGTGCGCACGCGGTTGTGCACGAAGTAGACCTGGCCGCCCCGCTGCAGCTCGCGCCTGATCGCCTCCTGGATCAGCTCGTCGTCGTCCGCCGTCACGTACGTCTTGATCGGCTGGCGCTCCTCCGGTGGGGTCTGGATCACGCTCATGTCGCGGATGCCGCCGACCGCCATGTGCAGCGTGCGGGGAATCGGCGTCGCCGAAAGCGACAGCACATCCAGCTGCGTGCGCAGCTTTTTGAGCCGCTCTTTCTGCATCACGCCGAAGCGGTGCTCCTCGTCCACCACCAGCAAGCCGAGCCGCTTGAAGCGGACGTCGCGCTGGAGCAGGCGGTGAGTGCCGACAACGATGTCGACGTGGCCGCTCCTCAAGCCCTCGACGGTCCGCGCCTGCGTCTCGTCATCGACGAATCGCGAAAGCATCTCGACCACGACCGGGAAGTTCTTGAGCCGCTCCCGGAAGACGTGGAAATGCTGCTGCGCCAACACCGTGGTCGGCGCCAGCAACGCGACCTGCTTGCCGCTCATCGCCGCCTTGAAAGCGGCGCGCAGCGCGAGCTCGGTCTTGCCGAACCCGACGTCGCCGCACAGCAGGCGGTCCATCGGCCGGTCGGACTCCATGTCGGCCTTGATCTCCCCCAGCGCCGCGACCTGGTCGGGCGTCTCCTCATAAGGAAAGGACGACTCGAGCTCCTGCTGCCAGGCGGTGTCCGGCGCGAACGCGATTCCGGGGCGCGCCTCGCGCATCGAGTAGATCTTCAGCAGATCCTCGGCCACGTCCTGGACTACCTTGCGGGCGCGCCCGCGCGCGCGCGTCCAGTCGGAGGTGCCGAGGCGGTGCAGCGCCGGCGCGCCTTCACCACCGAGGTACTTCTGCACGCGGTCGAGGTTCTCAACGGGGACAAAAAGGCGATCGCCCTCCGCGTACTCGAGCTCGAGGTATTCGCGGTGCGCGCCGTCGGACTCGATCAGGCGCATGCCTTTGAACCGCGCGATGCCGTGGTCGACATGGACCACCAGCTCGTCCGGTGCGAAGTCCAGGGTGAACTCGCGGGTCAGGTCCTCGGTCCGCGTGCGCGCGGCGCGGCCGCCGCGGGACGATCGCCGGACGCGCCCGAAAAGCTCCGCGTCCGTTGCCAGCTGGAATCCGATCCCGGGCTGCGCGCAGCCCGACGCGATGTCGACCGCCGCGTGGTGGAGGGCCGGCTCGAGGTCGAGGTCCACATCGAGGTCGACCTCGCTCAGGCCCGTCTTGACACCGGCCTCGTCGAGCAGGGCGCGAAGCCGCTCGTCCTGCTCAGTCGCAAACACGGTTGCGGACGACTCGCCTCGCAGCGCAAATCCGGCCAGCGCTCGCGGCTGGCCGACCAGCGGCTCGCCCTCGAACCAGCCCAGGTCGACCGCATCACCTCCACCTTCGGCCGCGGTCACCGTAAGCCGAGCCCGCGCGCCGAAATCGTCGAGCCGGCTGACCGTCGGCAGCTTGAACTGGCGCGGCAGCTCTCCCCCGCTCGCCTCCGCCGCCGCCAGCATCGACGTCTCATCGAGCAGGGTGCGTGCGTCGGCAAGCTGGCGGCCCGGCTCGAAATCGAGGAGCACCGTTTGCTCCCGCAGGTGTTCGAACAGCGACGGACGCGACGGGTCCAGGTAGGCGGAGTAAAACTCGACGCCCGCAAACGCGGCCCCAACCCCAAGGCGAGTGAGCTCGTCCTCCCATTCCGACCGCACGTCTCCGCGCAGGCTGTCCAGCGACACCGACGCGTGCAGCAGCTCGACTGCCGCCGCGCCGCGGTCGGGGCCGATCAGCAGCTCACGGCCCGTCCGGATGGTCGCGTCCTCGACAGCCATCACCGAGCGCTGGTTCTGAGGGTCGAACAGGCGCAGCGTGTCGATGGTCTCGCCTGACCACTCCGCCCGCACCGGCGCGTCCGACGCCGACGGGAACACGTCGAGGATGCCGCCCCGGAGCGAGAACTGGCCGCGCTCCTCGACCAGCGGCTCGCGCGTGTAGCCGAGCTCAACCAGGCGACCCGCCACGGTCACCGGATCCGGTCCTTCGCCCGGCTTGAGCACGACCGTGCTTTCCACGAGGTCGCGCCGCGAGATCGTCTGGCGGGTGGCGGCGCGTCGCGATGAGACCACCAGCACCGGCTCAGGCGACGCGGCAAGCGCGCTGAGCGCTTCGAGCCGGCGGTTCACCGCTTCGTCAAAAGCGGGAGGCCGGTCGAGAAACGAGATCCCTACTTCCGCGAACACGTACGTCGGCGGATCTCCCGCGAGCCACAACCGCAGCTCTTCGGCGAAGCGCTCGGGTCCAGGGACGAGGATCAGCACCGACCTGCCACGCGCCGCGATGGCCCTGGTGATCGAGCCGGCGACGATCGGCCACGCCGGCCTCGGCAGTCTCGCCACCTCGAACTCCTCGGATGCTCGGTTGATCCAGTCTGCGAGCTTCGCTTCGGCGCCGGCGGCGGCTTCCCAGAGCTTCACGCCAGCTCCTCGCAGCCGAGCGCTCCGGGGCGGTTGTAGCGGTCCATTGCGCGCTCCAGGCCGGCATCGAGCGCCAGCTCCACCGCGTCGGCCACGCCATTGACGACATGCGGAAGCCTGGTGGCCTCGGACTTCGTGAAGCGGCCGAGAACGTAGTGGCGGCCGGACTGCGATCCCCTGCGCGCGGGCTTGCCGATGCCGACCCGGAAGCGTACGAACTCGTCGGTGCCGAGCGAGCCGATGAGCGAGCGCACGCCGTTGTGCCCTGCGCCCGAACCTCCGCGACGGATTCGCATCCGGCACAGGGGGAGGTCGAGCTCGTCGTAGACAACCCAGGCCTGCTCCGGTTTGAGCCCGGTGTCTTTGAGTGCTCTGGCGACTGCTTCGCCCGACAGGTTCATATAGGTCTGGGGAAGGACGAACCACAGGCCGCGCGGCTCCGAGTGGCCGACCAACGACTGCCAGCGCCTCTTTTCGACCGGCACGCCGAAACGGCGCGCGAGCTCGCGCACGACGGCAACCCCCGTGTTGTGCCGTGTGTCCGCGTAGTCCTCCTCGGGGTTGCCGAGGCCGACGATCAGCCGCTCTTCCTTTCTCTCTGGTTGTTCCATGCAGACGCAGCAAGGCCCGCGGCGAGCGCCGCAGACCGTGGGTTCGAGTTTAGAGCCGCTTCGGGGTCAGCTTGATCCGCGAGCGGGTGAGCGCAGCTTCGGTCAGCCGCGTCATCTCCTTTCGCTCGGCGGCCGTGGCGTGGTCCCAGCCGAGCAGGTGCAGCAGCCCATGCACGGCCAGGAGCGCGGCCTCGGTGGCGTCGTCATGCCCGTAGCGCTCGGCCTGCCGGACGACCGCCGGCCAGGAGATCGCGATGTCGCCGAGGTGGCCGCCGCTGCCGGCGAAGGAGAGCACGTCGGTCGCGTGGGGCTCGCCGGCGTACCGCCGATTCATGGCCGCGATCTCCTCGTCGCCGGTGATCCGGACCGCCACGGTCGGACTGCCCTCTGGCACGCGCGCCGCGATCTCCGGGACCTGCGCCGCACGGTCGAGCACGCGTCGGACGAACGCCGGCGCCACGGAGGTACGTACGGCCTTGACGACTTCGACTTCGATTACAGTCACCCCGGTGAAGATTCTCGTCACCGGGGGCGCCGGTTTCATCGGCTCACATGTCGTCGACGCCTTCGTTGCGGCCGGCCACGAGGTCGCCGTCCTGGACAACCTCAGCACTGGCCGCGAAGAAAACGTCAACCCCGCCGCCCGCCTTCACAGGGTCGACGTTCGGGACCTGGCACAGGTGCAGCAGGCTGTCGCCTCGTTCCGCCCTGAGGTCGTCAGCCATCATGCGGCGCAGTCGGAGGTGCCGAAGTCGGTGGCCGACCCCGGCTACGACGCCCAGGTCAACGTGGTCGGCGGCCTGAACGTGCTCCGCGCTTGCGTCGACAGCTCGGTGCGCAAGGTAGTCTTCAGCTCGACCGGCGGCGCCCTCTACGGCGAGCCCGATATCGTGCCCAACGACGAAGACCATCCGATTCGGCCGCTCTCGCCGTACGGCACGAGCAAGTTCGCGTTCGAGCAGTACCTCGCGACTTTTGAGCGCACCTTCCAGCTGCACTACACGACCCTCCGCTACGCGAACATCTACGGCGCCCGGCAGGACTTCGCGGCTGAGGAAGGGAGGGTCATCGCGATCTTCGCGAGCCGCATGATCGAAGGCAAGCCCGTCACGATCGACGGCGACGGGAACCAGTCGCGAGACATGCTGCACGTCGGTGACATCGCGACCGCCAACCTCGCCGCGCTCGACCGCGGCGACGGCGGCACGTATCACATCAGCACGGGACTCCCCATCAGCGTGAACAACCTGTTCCGCAAGCTCGCGCTCCTGACCGAGTACAGGCTCGAGCCGAGATTCGGGCCGGCGCGAAAGGGAGACGTTTACCGCATCGCGCTCGACAACACCCGCGCCCGCAACGATCTGGGCTGGGAACCGCGGATCAACCTCGAAGAAGGGCTGCGCCTCACCGTCGACTACTTCCGCGACCAGATCGCCCGCCTGCACGCCTGAGTGTCCGAAACTCTCAAGTTCCTCCACGGCTACGGCGCGCGGGTCCTGCTCGTCTACGCGGTGCTGCTGGCCGCGTGGGGCACCTATCACTACTTCCGCGACCAGCGCCTGAGCGGCGGCTTCAGGTCGAGCTACTTGATCATGGCCGCGATCACCCCGGTGCAGGGGTTGCTCGGCCTTACCGCCCTGCTGACGGGCAGCAGCCCCCGTGAGGGGATCCTGCACATTGTGTACGGGATCTTTGCGGCGCTGTTCCTGCCGGGCGCCTACCTGTACGCGCGCGGCGGCAATGCGAGGCGCGAGGCGATGATTCTCGCGGGAGCCTCGTGGATCGTGACGATCGCTTTTTTCCGGGGCATATCGACGGGATAAGGTTGCCGCGATGGACCCCACCGCTCGGTATGCCGGCGCGAAAGACGACACGCCGGCGCCGCAATCGCCGGAACGAAGGATCCTGATCACAGGCGGCGCCGGATTCCTCGGCCTCAACGCGGCGCTCCACCTGGTCAAGGGCGGCTGGTACGTGTCCGTGCTCGACAACCTGAGCCGGCCGGGCACCGAGCGCAACCTCAAGTGGCTCCTCACCCGGTATCCCAACCGGGTCACATTCATAAAAGAGGACGTGAGGAATGCTGGCGCCCTGCCGGCGCACGTCAGCGACCAGGACGCGATCCTCCACCTCGCGGGCCAGGTCGCGGTGACGACCTCTCTGGCGGACCCCAGCACCGACTTCGACGTCAACGCTCGCGGGACCCTCAACCTGCTCGAGGCCGTCCGCCTGCACAACCACGACGCGCCGTTTCTCTTCGCATCGACGAATAAGGTGTACGGAAAGCTCGACCAGAACAACTCAGCCTGTAAAGAGACGCAGCCGCTCGACTTCCACAGCCCCTACGGCTGCAGCAAGGGCGCGGCGGACCAGTACGTGCGCGACTACTCCCGCTGCTATCAGATGAACACTGTGGTGCTGCGGCAGAGCTGCATCTACGGCGCGCACCAGTACGGCACCGAGGACCAGGGCTGGGTCGCACACTTCGTGCACTCGATCCTCAAGGACAGGCCGCTCACGATCTACGGCGACGGCACGCAGGTCCGCGACCTCCTCGATGCGCGCGACCTGAGCGCGCTGTACGCGATCGTGATCGACAAGATCGGCATCACGAGCGGTGAGATCTACAACGTCGGCGGCGGACCCGAG
Source organism: Candidatus Dormiibacterota bacterium (assembly GCA_046727235.1). Taxonomy (GTDB): domain Bacteria; phylum Chloroflexota; class Dormibacteria; order Dormibacterales; family Dormibacteraceae; genus 40CM-4-65-16. The sequence goes on along the minus strand of JBKPCF010000071.1, from coordinate 11,274 downwards.
AACCGGCGCAACCTGCTCGAGGTCATCGACCAGATCGGCGAGCTCACCGGTCGCAAGCCGCGCTTCGATTACGCGGACTGGCGCGAGGGCGACCAGAGGTTCTACGTGAGCGACATCTCCAAGGCGCAGCGCGATCTCGGCTGGGAACCGCTGTTCAACTTCGACCGGGGCTTGCGCGACCTGATCTCGTGGGCTGAGTCGGTCAACTAGGAGCTGCCGAGCGCCGGCACGTGAAGTGGCCGCAGCCGCCGGGCAGCCGCCGCAGCAGGCGCGCCTCACCCCACGCGGTCGTGGCGACCGCCCTGCCGACCCCGCGCATCAAGGCGCCCGTGACGCCGCCGCGGGCCGCTGACATGTCCTCCACCGAGCCGCTCACGGGCCCGCGCATGTCCAGCCACGTGAAGTAGAGAAGGTCGAGGACCTGCAGGGCTACGTGGTAGCTCCACCTCGTCCTCGTCACCGGCAATGCGCACGCCGCGGCCATCGCCTGAAATCGCTCGGCCGAAAAGATCTGGATGTGCCCGCCGTGGCGAACCTTGGCCGTCCACCGCGTGCCCGTGCCCACAAGTCGATAGAGGGTTCTCGGCTGGCCCTCCAGCGGAAGCACGATGTGAAAACCGCCGCCCGGCTTCAGGACGCGGGCGATCTCGCGCAGGACCACCTCGGGATCGTCGACGTGCTCCAGAACGTCGAATATCCACACGAAGTCGAGCTCGCCGTCGGCGAACGGAAGGCGCTCGGCAGTGGCGAGCCGGAAGTCGACGCCCTCGGCAGCAGACGACGCGGCCGCGATCGCCGACCGGCTCACGTCACACGCCAGCACCTCCAGGTCGGGCCGCTCTCGCTTGACCGCCTTGGCCACCTGGCCGGCGCCGCATCCGACATCGAGAGCACGACCGCGCACCGTGACCAGGTCCTCGAGCAGGTAGCGAAGCTTGAGCCCGTTCATGAACCACGGTTTTGGGCGCAGCGCCGCGGCGCCCCAGCGTTTGGCCTCGTAGTCAAAGGTCGCCGCCTCTTGTTCAGCCATCGTCTTCGTTCCATCGGGCGGTGAAACGATGCCGCCACTCCCCGAGCAAGTTACGGGCCCGGCCGCGCCATCTCGGCCAGGTGATCAGTGCAAGCAGCGTCGCACCCGAGATCACGATGCCCGCCCAGTCCACAACGGACTTCTCGTATCGCCACCGGACCGTGGCGGGAAACCGAGTGTCAGGCGGCATCGTCACGTACATGAAGCCAGGCCCCACACGCACGATGTTGACCTCGCGCCCGTTGACGTACGCGTGCCAGCGGTCGAACCAGCTTTCCTTGAAAAGAACTCCACGAGCTTGGGAGTCGACCGACACCGTCATTTCCTCCGGCCCGTCGCGATTCGCTGACGAGACCACCGATGTCGGGCCACCGGCACGGCCAACCCAGGACATCGCCGTGGTGAGGAAACGCGATTCCTCGGCGCTTCGATAGCTGTCGATGTGAAACGGCAGGTTCAAGCCTGTCCAGACCACCCGACCTTGACCGAGCTGGCCGGCGACGACGACAGGGTTTGTGCCTGACCACAGCACCGGCTGCGCCCAGCTTCGCACGCCGGTCGCGGCCGACACACCCCATGCGCCGCCGCCGAAGCTGGCGGGACCGAAACCGCTGAAGTCAATGCCGTCGGTGACCGGCGAGCTCTTCGAGCGGAAGCTCCAGTCACCGTTTTTGTCCTCACGCGTCGTCCCCGTGACAGGGACGGGCTCGCCGACGGCAGGACCACCGCCGAGGGGAGATCCGCTCGACTCGACGATCAACCCTCCGCCGGACCTGACATACCTGTCCAGCATGGAGAAGGCCCGCGCCGCGTCATGCGCGCGGCCACCATAGATCAAGATCTCGTCGAAACGCGCCAGCTCCCGGTCGGTGTAATCGTCCACGTATGGACTGCCCTGGATGGGGATCGCGTGCGCGCTGTCGAAACCGGAATATGAAAGGTCGCGAAACACAAGCTCGTAGTTTTCGCGCTCCCCCATCACCAGAACAGTGGGCGCCGATGTGGCGATCGCGATTGGAGTTGGCCGCAGGTAGGAGAACGTCAGGCTCGCTCCACCGTTGGCCCCAGGCAGCGCTTGGTAAAGCTCGGGGTGCTGAGCCAGCTGCGGCACCACGCTCGCCGTGCTCGGCATGTACGGGGCCGGCACGTAGATCCACTTGACCGCGTACCAGTCCAGCAGGAACGTGCGCTGTTCCTCTGAGGCATCACGGTTCCACGCTGTCGAATCAAGCCAGAACTGCCAGTCGGGATTCGGGATCTGAGGGATGGCCGCGTAACCCCGCGTCTGCGGAACGTTGTAGACGCCGTTCAGCCAGACCGAAAGGTTGTCAGACGGGCTGGCGACCCGAAAGTTGCCATCTGTCGGACCGATGGGCTGCCAGCCAGCCTCGACGGTCTGAGGCTGGACCGGGTTCCGCACCATCGTCTGAGTGATGAAGGGGATCACGGCCAAGACCGACACGAGCGTCACTGCGAGCACGACGGTGGAAGCGCTGGCTCTCTGCCACGCGACGGAAGGGACTCTGACCGAGCCCGAGGCCAGTCCGGCTATCGCGGCCAGAAACCAGGACACGAAAAAGAGCATGTCTTGGCCCCGAAGCCCGGCGATGCGCGGCAGCGGTGTTAACGAATAAAACAAACACGCCGAGCAAACAATGCCGCACACCAACATCACTCGGGATGCGGAGGTGCGACCGCTGGATTGGAATCGGAGCCATCCGATCAGAGAGACCGCGACCAGGAGCGCAGGGAACAGGGATACCAGGCCTTCTATCGCGAGCGGTGGATACGCAGCCGATACCTGGCCACCCCAGGAAAAGAAGGCAAGGGGCAGGTAGTAGTAGGCGCTCAGCAAGATCGGAGGGATCAGAAGGCCGACTCGCCATGGGCGGATGCGGCCGTCGCCGTCTGGGACGAGCAGCACGGCCACTGCCAAGGCGAAGACCGCCAGCGCTCCGAGCACCACATGGCTGTTCAATGCGCCCCACACAGCCAGCAGGCACCATAGATAGCGCGCGGCTGAGGGCCGACGGAGGTAAACCACCACGAGCACGAAGGCGACCGACGTAAAACCCATACCGAAAACGCGCGTGTAGAGCCCGGCCTGGACATAAGGGGTCCACACCGCCGGCGTCGCGAGCAGAACGCCCGAAGCAACGATGCCCGCGAGCCGCGAGCCCGTCACGATCTGCGCGAGCGCGTATAGGCTCAACGTCATGGCCAGGTAGCTGAAAGCGATGAGCAGGTTCATCGCGAGCATCTGATCCAAGCCCACCCGGGCCAGGCCACTTGCAGCGAGGTAGAACAACGGCGGGTATCCACCGAGAAAGAACGGCGATCCGCTGTACCAGTCGGAGTTCCAGTCGACTGACGGAAAATCCCTGAGGATCAAAACCACTTTCGTCAGGTGCCCCCATCCGTCGTAGCCCTTGACCGCGCCGGTAAAAGCGCCTGTGAGCAGCCCCAGACAGGCAACCGCGCCCGTGAGCAAAACTCCGTCGAGCGCCGCGAGCCGCGCCCGCGGCTGGTTCACGCGGTCGCGGCTTCCAGCGCGAGTTGTTCGTGGGCGCGGGCGACGTCGAGCACCGCCCGCTCGAGGACGTCGATGTGCCTTTCCCAATCGAAGCGGCGCGCCCACTCGAAGGCGCGCTGGCCGGTGGCCTGGTTCTGGTTGCGGTCGTCGAGCAGCCTCGTTATCCCCGCGGCGTAGTCGCCGACCTCGAGCGGCTCAGCCAGATGGCCGGTCCCGGGCCCCACGGTCACGGTCGGCCCGGCCTGGTTCCACGCCACGACCGGCACCCCCTTGGCCATCGACTCGATCACGCCCATCCCGAAGTCTTCCTCGGGCGCCGGATACACGTAGACGGCCGCGCCCTCGTACAGGGACTGCAGCTCCTCCTCGGTGATCGGACCCAGGAAGACGACGGCGTCATCAAGCCCGAGCTCGGAGGTCAACGCTTTGAGTGATGGAGTGTGTGACGTCGCGGGCCCGGGGACGACCAGCTGAGCGCGCGGATGTCGCTTGCGGACCTCGAGCATCGCCCGGATCGCCAGGTCGAACCGCTTCTGCGGATAGTGGCGGTTGGTCAGCAGCACGTATGGACGGCGGATCGGATAACCGTTGATGGTCATGCCGCCGGCGAATCTCGATTCGACCGGCAGCGGGAATCCCGACGCAGCCACATGACAGCCCGCCGGGCAATCGATCGCGTCGCGCCGGTACGTCCTGCGGATGATGTCGCCGATGTAGTTCCCGTTGACAAGGAGCTGGTCTGCCTCCTGGATCGAGCGCCGGTCGGCCCAGGCGACGAAACGGGTCGCGCGCAGCACGATCGCGGCCAGCAGTCGATAGTCGGCGTTGGAGACCCAGCCGGTCTGGCGGTCGATGTTGCGCGGGTACACAAGTCTGTTGGGTTGGTTGAGGTACACGACGTACGGGACGTCCATCAACCGCGCCGCCCACCACGCGATCCACGCGCTCGGCTGGTTGCACCCGACGATCGCGTCGACGCCGCGGAAGCGCCACGCGTAGAGAGGCATGAGCAGAGACGTCGCCGCCATCTGCGCCGCCTCGCGGAACGGGAACCAGCGCGGCAGCTGCGGCAGGAACGTCTTCACGCGCACGTCGCCGATCAGGTCGGGGTAGCAGCGCGATGCGTCGACGGTCGGCGCGTAGCACTCGACCGCGTAGCCGCGCTTGCGGAGACCAAGGACCTCTTCGATGACCAGCCGCTCGCCGCCACCCGAGTAGGTGAACCCGCAGTGGAACACGGCGACGCGTCGCGGGCCGCCGGCCCTCGCGCGGCGCCGGCCTCCGACCAGGAAGAAGCTCAGCAGGCCGAGAGCCAGCGCGTTGGCGGCGGTGATGGCGTGGTAGAGAACGATCGCGCCCGCAGCGACGCCTGAGGCAAGTCCAAGCCCTCCGCCCAGCACCAGTGCTCCGGCGACCTCGAGGTTCCCGAGATAACCCGGTCCCGCGGGCACCGCGAAGCTGAGCAGGATGGCGGGATACGCCGCCATCGCCTTGAGGGTCGGCACCGAAATCCCGACCGCGGTGAAGAGGAGCGTGAAGTTGAAGGCGTCGATCACGAGCGCCAGCGCCGTCAGGCCGGCCAGCCGGGCCGCCAGCTCGTGCGACCACAGTCCGCGCGCCCCGGCCCTGAACGCAAACGCCTGGCCTGCAAGGCCGGCGGCGAACCTGGCGGGGAGCACGCGACGGGCGATGCCGGACCGCGCGATCCGTGGGCCCATCACCGCTGTCCCGGCTACGGCGGCGAGTAGGGCGATCGCCAGGGCCGCCGCGCCGAACAGGCCGCGGGGCGCGCTCACGGCTCCGGTGATGGCCACGATCGCGAGCACGGCGAGGACGAGCGCGACCCCCGCGAGGTCGCATGCCTTGTCGATCACGATCGTCGCCAGCGCCGAGCCGGCGGGGACACGGTGGCGGCGCCACAGCCACCACGCCCTCGCGGCGTCACCGGAGCGGATCGGGAGGATGTAGTTCAGGAGCCCGCCGGCGGCGTTCATGGCAAACGCTCGCACCATGCCGACCGGCGCGAGCGGCCGCAGCAAGAGCATCCATCGCCGCGCCCGGATCACGCTGGTGACAAGGAACAGGACGATCATCAGCGACACCGCCCACCAGCTGTGGACGCGCGCGTGGGCGACGACCTCGGGCAGCGAGACCGTACGCAGCCACAGCCACAGGAGCGCCAGCCCGAACGCGGTCTGCAGCGCGAGCCGAAGCCAGCGGTTGCGCGAGGACGCGGAGAGGGTGGGACCTGCTGAGTTCATGCGGGCTGAGGCACCGCCGGCTCGAGAATCCAGCGCTGGGCGACAGCCCAGAAGGCGAAGAGAAAGCCGACGAACAGGATCGTCCCGCCGTAGTCATGGAACAGGATTGCCGGCTCGACCCCGACGGTGGCCGCGATCACTGCGACCGCCGTTACGCGCAGCAGGTTGAGCAGCATGGTGCCGGCGACTCCGATCAGCACCACCTGCGCGCGCGCTTCGATCGACTGGCCGCCGCGGAGTCCCGACATGAGGCTGACGCCGAAAAGGATGAGGCTCTGCCAGCCGATGCAGTTCCACGAGATGAACAGCGTGTGCATCGAGCCGCCGCCGTCCCACACCGCGAGGTGGCTCCCGGATGCCGCGGCGTGGACGCCGACCAGGCTGAGCATGCTGACCACCATGCGCGCCTCGACAGGCACGATCGCCTGCAGCGGGTTGTTCGCCCCCATCGCCATCGCCCATGTGGTGAGCAGCTCGTTGAACGTGGTCACGAGCGGCAGCACCATCAGCAGCGCGCACGCAAGCGCGATCACCGTGAGGTTCACGCCGTCGCGTTCCCGTGACCTCATCGCCGCCGCCTCACGAGCCGCGCGGCGAACATCGGAATGATCGCCACCAGGCCGACCAGGCCCAACAGTGACTCAGGGACCACGATGCTCGGCGGCACGACGCCCGTGTCGGCGAGCCCGGCCGTCCCGTCGTACGTCATCGACGGCTTGCCGCCTGTGTTGTGCGTGAGCGTCACCTGGACGCAGAGCGATCCGCCCGGAGGGATCACGAGCGCCAGCTGGCTCGCGCTCGTGCCCACGGTGAAGGGGCTGGTGGTGTTCGTGCTGCTGGACCCGTACGTCGCCGTCCAGGTCGTGCCGGCGTTCGGAACGGCGGCCACGAATGGCGCGCAGCTGGACGTCGCTGATATGCCCGCCGCAATGCTTACCGTGTCGTTGGTCGTGCCGGTGCCGCCGGTCCAGTACATGGTGAACCCCCATACCCCCGAGGCGATCGTCTGCGCGGGGAGGTTCGTGAACGACCAGGTCGTCACGGCTCCACCCGCCGCCGACTGGATCGCGCAGGCCGTGGACCGCGATCCGACCGCCGGGTCGACCGTGCTCGCGACGCAACCGGGCGCTGTGCCCGCGCCGTGGAGATACAGCGGGTTGCCCGCCGCGCTGACGACGGGCGCCCGGACCGAGGCGATCGCGAGCGAGGCAAACATCACCACCAGCACGCCGACCACGACCCAGCCGAGCCAGCGCCGCCGCGCCTTCGCGCCGTGAACCGGCGGCTGGGCGAGTGACTTTGCCGGGGGAGCCCATCGCGATGCCGGCCGCCGGCGCGCGTCGAGCCATCGCCGCAGGAGGACCAGGCGGCGCAGGTGTTTGACCTCGTCGGTGACGCGACCCGTCTTCGGCGTGCGGAACCAGGGCCCCTCGTCCCTGCTGATCAGGCCCTTGAAGGCCGCCCAGCCCTGGAAGGGAACCAGCGCGAACGACAGCACGAGGGCGCCGGCCACGCCCTGGACGTCGCGCGCGGGCGCCTCCTCCAGGATCAGGCCGCTGAGGTTCATCAGGGGGAGCGCGAAGACGTTGGAGAAAAGCAGCGACCAGCCGAGGAGGGCCGTCCATCCCGGCACGTGCGTCCGGAATAACAGCTCGGAGACGATCCAGCTGACGGAACCGATGACAAAGAGCCCGGCCTGCAGGTAGTAGCTCGAGTCGTAGAGAAACTCGAGCTTCTCGATGGGAGACACGGACGGCGACCGCATGATCGGCAGGAACCACTTGCGCACGTTGTGGGTGTGGCCTTCGGCCCAGCGCATGCGCTGCCGCGCGAGTCGGGAGAATGTGCTGACGCACTCCGCCGGCGTCTCCGCCCACGGTGTGTAGACGACCTTGTAGCCGCGCGCGTACAGCTTGAGGGTGAGCTCCCAGTCCTCGGTGATGCTCGTCCCCCAGCCGACCTCGCGCAGGACGTCCGCGCGGATCATGTACGCGGTGCCGGCGATCATCTTCATCGAACCGATGGCGTCCTGGAACGGGCGCTCGATCATGTAGCTGCCGGCGTACTCGGCGCGGACCGCCTCGGTGAGCCAGCACGCCGACTTGTTCAGGACATGCCACTGGTAGCTCTGCACGGCCGCGACTTCGAGGCGGCGCTTGACCTGGCCCGGCTCCGACGGCGGGTCGGTGCGGCCGAAGGCAGCCTCGAAGCGCTTGTTCGACGTGCCGTCGCTCACCCTGTAGAAGAGCGGCAGCAGTCGCTCGATCGAGTCCGGGAAGGGCACGGAGTCCGCGTCGAAGACGACTACGTACTCGGTGCGCGGATCCATCACCTTCAGGGCCTCTCGCAGCGCGCCGCCTTTGAACCCTGCGCGGCTGGCGCGGTGCAGGATCTTGAAGCGCGGCCGGTTCACCCATCTCTGCAGGATCTGCACCGACTCGTCGTTCGAGTCGTCGACGACGACGACCTCGTACTCCGGGTAGTCCAGCTGCGACAGCGCGGTCAGCAGTCGCTCGATGACGCGCTTCTCGTTGTAGGCGGCGACGTGCACCGAGACGAACGGGTGGTAGCCGAGGTCGAGGTGGTAGCCGTTGCCATTTCCGTTGATGCGGTGTATGCCGTTGGTCTTCGCGGCACCGGTTCCGTTTCTGGCGCCGGCGCCGACCAGCGTGGTCAGCAGCACCATCGCGGTGCTCAGGTAGTACTTGATGGCGTAGGCGAAGAACACCGCTCCAAGGAACAGCCCCGTGAACGCGAAGCCATACGCAACCCAGCCCGTGCCGCTGCGGTTCTTCGATTCGAGGACGAGGTCGATGAACCCGTGCACGATCGCGACGATCGGGATCGCACCGACGACGAAAGCGGCGACTAGGACAGCGTTGAGGAGGAAGCTCCAGGCGAGTTGGCCGCGGTCCTGCCCCGGCCCCGAGAGGTGGCCGGGATCTTCTCCCTGCGACGTCACAGCGTCTCCTCGAAATACAGGGAGGCGCTGAGCTCGGCGCTGTCGAACCGCCGGTGGCCGCCAGGGGTGGTCACGGTCGGGCGGAGGCGGCCGTTGCGCACGGCGCGATTGAGGGTCGGCTGGCTGACGCCCAGCAGGCGCGCGGCCTCTCCGGTGGTGAGCAGGCGCGCACCCTCGGGTTCGTCCTGGAGTCCCTCGGCGAACGCCTCCACGTCCTTGACGTCGAAGCGCCGGTGGCCTCCCGGCGTGATCAGGGCAGGTCGCAGGAGGCCTCGCGTCACCGCGCGGATCACCGTCGCCTGGCTGACGCCCAGGCGAGCTGCCACATCCCTCGAACTGATCAATCTGTGCAAGACGTTTGCTGGGGCTAACGAATCCATATCCAAAAGCAGTCGGGATTCCGCGCATGATTTCAGGTAGGGCCTTGGGATTTCAAGTGTGGCGCAGCCATTTCGTCGTTGAAAATGTGCAGAGATCACGCACAACAATCGGAGATCCCGTGCCAAACTTTTCACTGCGCACGTGGGTGCGCGGGCCTTCAGAAAGGAAAAACGGACTCATCTTCAGTTAGAACCTCACCCCCCGCAGCCAAGCTCGGAGCCGGTGTCGAGAAATCGCCCGGCCCGAGCCTTTTTTATGGGTTCAGAGCTTCGTGAAGGGCTTCCCGCCAGTGGCGTAGCGGCGGGACTCGAGTCGAGGCAAGGCACCCGTTCCTCGGTCTCCGCGCGGCCGCCGGGAAGGCGCCGGTAGGGACAGACTCCACCGCGACTTCGAGCCCGGAATCGGCCAGGATCGCCCGGGCAAAGGCGTCCCATGTTGTGCAGCCGTCCGCCACCAGGTGGACGAGCCCGGTCACGTCGGCCTGGACCAGCTCGAGCGCGGCTGCGGCGAGGTCGCGTGCGAAGGTCGGATTTACGCTCTGGTCGCACACGACGCGAAGCGCTTCTCCGGCGCGTGCCCGCTCGAGGATGCGGCCTGGAAAGCTGCGCGGCCCACCGAACACGGCAGCCGTCCGGACGACCAGCACCGTTGCGCCGGTTTTTTGGGCCTTCCACTCGCCCTCGAGCTTGGAGCTCCCATAAACGGAGAGCGGAGCCGGTTCGTCGGTCTCGACGTACTGCTGGTCGCTTGATCCGTCAAAGACGAAGTTGGTCGAAAAGTGCACCAGCCTCGCTCCCCGGCGCCGGCAAGCAGCCGCGACATGAAACGGACCTTCCGCGTTCACCGCGTGAGCGACCTCCGGCTCGCCTTCGGCTCGATCGACCGCGTTGTACGCCGCGCAGTTGAAGACGACGTCCGGCTCACGCGCCTCGATGAGCGCCTCCACCGCGTCGGCGTCCGTGATCGAAAGCCGGTCGTGCGGGACGGCGGCGCCGGCGCCAAGCAGCCGGACCAGCTCCGAACCGAGCTGCCCGCCCGCCCCCAGAACGAGGGCGTTCATCCCGACTCGGTCAGTCTTTCTTTGGTTTCGAGCCCGGCCTGCCGCATGAGGATGGTCGTGATCTCGCTCGCCTCTGCCGGGCGTCCGACGAGAAAACCCTGCGCCGCGTCGCATCCCGCGTCGACCAGGACTGCCTCGGCAAGCTGATCCTGCAGCCCCTCTGCGACCACGCGCAGGCCGAGGTTGTGACCGAGGCCCACGGCGGAGCGCACGATGGCGCCGGAGTCGGGATCCGTCGCCAGCGCGGAGATGAACGAGCGATCGATCTTGATCTCGTTGACCGGCAGGCGCATCAGGTAGAGCAGCGACGAGTAGCCGGTGCCGAAGTCGTCGAGCGCGAGACGCACGCCGATCTCGTGCAGCCGGCGCAGCGCCTTGGCCGCGGCGGCCGCCATCGCCACGCCCTCTGTGATCTCGAGCGTCAGGCGGTTCGGCTCGACTTTGAAGTTGCCCAGGGCCTGGGCGACCATCTCTTCGAGGGAGTGATCCTCGATGTTGCGCGGCGAGACGTTCATGGAAACGGCAACGTCGAGCCCCTCCTCCAGCCACTTGCAAAGCTGCGACAGCGCGGAGTCGAGCACCCATGCGGTGAGCGGATGGATGATGCCGGTCTCTTCCGCCATCGGGATGAATCGGTCGGGAGGCATCAGTCCCTCACGCGGGTGGTTCCAGCGGATCAGCGCCTCGACGGCATGGATCGCGCCGGTAGCCAGGGTGATCTGCGGCTGGTAGTGCAGGACCAGCTCGCCCTGCGGAATGGCGCGGCGCAGCTCGCCGGCGAGCCCTGACCGGCGCAGTGTCTGCGCCTCCTGCTCGGGTTGGTAGAGCGCGTATCCACCCCCTGAGCGCTTGGCCACGTACATGGCCACGTCGGCGCGGCGCAGAAGAGTGCTTGGGTCGTCACCGTGGATCGGATACATCGCGATGCCGATCGACGCGCCTGTCTCGACCATCTGCTCGCCGATCGCGAAAGGGCCCTCCAGCGAGACGAGGATCTTTCGCGCCGTGGCGACTACGTCCTCGGGGTGTTTGGCGTCGTTGGTGAGC